>NZ_JBHTKJ010000008.1:0-96051 GCF_042675965.1 Virgibacillus byunsanensis
TTGAGGAAAGGTCCCCTCCTACTTGACCCATTAAGGCTTGGCGATAAGCCAAGTTTTCTAATGTTTAGGGTAAGTGGAGCTGGAAAATTAATCAACAGGTGGGGTAATTGATCAAGAGGCGGGGGAATCATTCAAGAGAGTGCTGTAATCGATCAAGAGGCGAGGAAATCGATCAACGGAGTGCTGTAATCGATCAAGAGGCAAGGTAATCGATCAACGGAGATGAAAATTGATCAAGAGGCTGGGGAATCGATCAAGAGGGATGAAAATCGATCAAGAGGCAGGGAAATCGATCAACGGAGACGAAAATCGATCAAGAGGCGAGGAAATCGATCAACGGAGACGAAAATCGATCAAGGATAGTGGAAAATCGATCAAGAGAGTGCTGTAATCGATCAAGAGGAGTAAAAATCGATCAAGAGGCAAGATAATCGATCAACAGAGACGAAAATCGATCAAGGGTAGTGGAAAATCGATCAAGAGAGTGCTGTAATCGATCAAGAGGGATGAAAATCGATCATGAGGCAAGGAAATCGATCAACAGCTACAATTATAGATCAAAATCCACTCATTATAGATTAATAGTACGCCATCTCTAATTAACCCAAACCAGCAAAAAAAGCTGACGCACCCATTACGGGCACGTCAGCCAATCTTCAGCAATCTTACAAGTATTCCTCAAACCAGCGGCAAATGTGGTTTAAGCGTTCGATTCTCATTTCAGGCTTACCGCTTCGGCTTAGTTCATGGTTTGAACCAGGGAAGCGCACAAATTCAACTTCTTTCCGCAAGTGCTTCAGCGTTATGAAAAGCTGTTCGCCTTGTTCAACTGGACAACGGAAGTCTTGTTCACCATGTAAAATTAACAATGGTGTCTCTACATTTTCGGCATATTTTAATGGCGAGATTTCCCATAGTTTAGTAGGGTCATCTAATAAGTTAAGACCATGCTCCCATTTCGTAAAGAAGAAACCAATGTCACTTACACCGTAGAAACTTAACCAGTTGGAAATAGAACGTTGTGTAACAGCTGCTTTAAATCGGTTTGTATGGCCGACAATCCAGTTTGTCATAAAGCCGCCATAGCTTCCGCCTGTAACTCCCAGACGATCTTCATCGATAAAGTCATACGCATCAAGTACATAATCAACTGCACGCATTAAGTCGGTATAGTCTTTTCCGCCATAATCGGTACGACATGCGTCAACGAATTCCTGTCCGTATCCATGGCTTCCACGTGGGTTAGTGTATAGGACAACATACCCTTTTGCTGCTAGTAATTGCATTTCATGGAAAAATGTTTGACCATACATCGCATGTGGTCCACCATGAATTTCTAAAACGAATGGGTGTTTCTTGCCTTCTTCAAAGCCATAAGGACGTAACAACCATCCTTGGATTTCCCATCCATCTTCAGCTGTTATCGTTAAGGTTTCTGGTTCACTTAAGGAAACCTCGCTTAGGAAATCTGTATTGGAATTTGTTAGTCGTACTAATTCGCTATCCTGCTTTAGTTGATAAAAATTACATGGATTTGTTGGTGTACTGATTCCTAGAACAAAGGAATCATTAACTTCATTATAGGAAAAACCAAATACATGATTTTCATCTTTGTAGAGTACTTCCAATTCGCTGTTTAATGTTACTTGATACAAGCCAGTTGCACCAAAATCAGTTCCTATGAAGAATAGTTTATTCTCATCTTTAGACCAAACAGGCCCTGTAGTTGATTGACCTAACCTGGTATCTCCGATCATTGAATCACCAAGTTGCATATCCCATTCCTTACTTAAACAGTAACGCTCGCTAGTTGCTACATCAAATACGTACAATTCATTTAAAGTTGCACCCATGTACGCATACTCATGTCCAAAACTAGCAATTTTATTACCACTAGGCGAAAAACATGCGCTGTTATAGGCTCCTTCTCCATCCGTCAGTTTTACTACTTCCTTGGTGGTTAGGTTTATTGTAAACAGATCATTTATAAGTTCATAATCTGCTTCGACATTGAGGTTGGCAGTAAATAATACTAGATTTCCATCAGGTGAGATGTCTTCAACGTTATGGTGAGCATCAGCTGTCGTTAATTGCGTGAATGATTCATTTTCTACATCCAATACAACGATTTGGCTGCGCTTATTATCGTGAAACCCTTGTGCGTCTGATTTATACTTTAATCGATTTACCACTAATGGTTGTTTACTTTTCTCTTCTTTTTCTTTTTGTCGTTCTTCGTTTGAATGTTCCTTCTGGTTTTCTACATCATCGTCTTGATCTAGTGAGGCACTGAAAATAATGTGCTTTCCATCTTTCGACCACTCGGGGCTTGTCGCACCGTTTTTAAATGTGGTAAGCTGTTTTGCCTCCCCCCCCTCTGTTGATAACAACCAAAGCTGTGGAAGGCCACTTCTACTAGACTGAAATACTACTTTTTTTCCATCTGGTGAAAAGCGGGGATTACTGTTCTTTTCTCCGAATGTCCATTGCTTCGCATCACTTTCATGTAAAGACTGAAAAAAGATATTCGATTCATAATCATTATTCTCTGTTGCTTTTGTTGATACATAAGCATATGCACTTCCATCAGGGGTCAACTGAGGGTCACTATGTACAGAAATGTTGGTTAAATCCTCTGCGATTAAAGCACGTTTATCTTTACTCATAAAAAAGCCCTCCTAGGCGATATAGATTTACTAAAGTTCTTATAATTCTAAACTATTTCGAATGACGAATCAATTAGGTTAAACTAATTTTTGCAATTTTGTTTCTTGTCTTACGTTGTTTAGAAAAGCTCTCAATTCTTTCGGTTTTTTGAAAATTAGAATGTTTGTATCTTGAAGGTCTGCTAACCGTTCATAGATAGCAGGAGTTTTAATCTTGTTAAACTGAAGAATCCATTGGAAAAACTCCCAGTCCAATTTTTCAGGACAGTCTTTTCCCATATCTGGTCGTGTTATATTGCGGTATTTAATTCTTCGCTTGGTATTTCCGTACAGACATCTAAACGTGGGATAATGTAAGAATATGACGGTGTCTGCTATTTGCAATCGTAAATCCATTGTACTTCCATAGTTTCCGTCGATAATCCAAGTTTCTTTATTTAAGATATGATTTTGTTCCTCTATCAATGCATCACGTTGGATTGGAGTCCAACCAGGCTTCCAAAAAATAGCATCCAAATGATAAACAGGAATAGTAACTATAGAACCTATTTCTTTAGCTAATGTAGATTTTCCAGCACCACCATTACCGATTATGGCAATTTTTCTCATACGCACCACCTACATAAAAGGATTTTCTAACAGAAGAATTATCTTAACATAATTTTCGGAAAATCACACAAAAAAGAAAACCTTTTGTGCAGGTGACAAAAGGTTAAACAGATTGATTAATTTTATTTATTTTAATAGAAGCATCTTCTTCATATTTTTGTTGTAGTTGCTTGGTAATAGTACCTGGCTTCCCATTCTTTATAGTCGTATTATCGACCTTTACGATTGGCATAATTTCCGAAGTACTACTAGATAAAAATAGTTCGTCTGCCATTGCAATGTCCTCGACAGAAAATCCTTCTTCCATAAAAGGGATATTTAGATCTGAGACAAATTTTTCAACACGCATGCGTACACATCCATGTAGTATTCTATTTGTTGCTGGATGGGTATACACTTTTCCATCTTTAACAAGGTAAACATTAGCAGCGCTGCATTCCGTTATCAAACCATCCATGTGTAAAATAGCTTCATAGCAATTATTTTCTTTTGCCTCTTGTTTTGCTAGAACGTTTGGTAACAGATTCAAACTTTTGATAAAACAATATTCCCAACGAACGTCTCGTGCAGTAATGGTAGATACACCATTTTCTAAATTTGCTAGGTTACGAGATAGGTCTTGTGCATATGCATAAAAGTTCGCTGATACATCTGAAGGAAAAATATGATCGCGTGGAGCGGACCCTCTTGATACTTGCAGATAGACTTTTCCATCTTCTTTCATATTGTTTCGTTCCAGTAGTTCCAGTAATAAATCATTAATTTCTTCTTTTGTAAATGGAAGTGTAATTTTAATTGCCTCTGCTGAACGGAATAATCGATCCACATGTTCGGTGAGTAGATAGTAATTTCCATTGTATATACGAATTACTTCATAAACCCCATCACCAAACTGCAAACCACGTTCTTCAAATGGGTACTTCAAATTATCACGATGTGTGAATTTTGTTTGTGACAAAATAATTGGGTATACAGACATTTTCACAGCCTCCTTAAAGCTTATGAATAGTTTATACTTTCTAAAAACGCTTGTAAATGGTTGATTCACTATTTAGTGATAAAAAAGTGATATCTATCACTGAGATTATTTTTGAGTTCGATATAATAAGGGTATTCAACAAAAGGATGTGGTGTTTGATGGAACCTTTATTAAGTCGACTAGAATCCTATGATTATGACATACTTATGGCTAACTCCAAACAAATATCGGTAGGTAAAGGTGAGTATATTTTTAAAGAAGGAGATCCATCAAACTATTTATATTTCGTACTAAAAGGTGAAATTCGTATCTTTAAATATTTGGGAAAACATAAAGAAATAACTATTTTTACGCGTGGTAAACAGGATGGATTTGGTGAAATCGGTATATTTAGTGGTGAGAAGTATTCTAATTCTGCATTAGCCCAAAAGGACAGCCTCCTATGTTGTATATCAAAAAAAGATATTGAAACCATTCTGTCCCATAATGGTAGATTAGGCATACATGTAACCCAGTGGCTTGCTGAATCATTAGAAGCAAGCAAGGCCAAAATGCGTGATTTTATTGCATTTGGTTCAGAAGGGGCTGTCGCCTCTGTATTTGTTAGGTATTCAAATATGTATGGGATAGTTACCCCTGAAGGCATTCGTATTACAGAACCAATCATGATCCGGGATATTAGCAAACATATTGGAATTTCCAGAGAAACAGTAAGTCGAATTATTAATAAATGGAAAGAAGAAGGTATTATTTCAAATAACAATAAATACTTTCTATTAAAAAATGTAGATTACTTTAAAGAACTACTCTTTTGTGAAAACTGTGGTGTGGAGAATTGCGTCATATAAGGGTAAGGCTGTAATCATAAACGTAAATAGATTACAGCCTAATAAAAAAATAATAGTTTACTATTGATTACTATCCAATGAGTTGTTATAATAAGAATCGTTCACCAAAAAAGGACAAGAAACGCACTTCTTTATCATGCGGGTGTAGTTTAGTGGTAAAACCTCAGCCACGAGCAAAACATCCACCGAGTAAGTTTCGAGTTGCCCCGAAGCATGGACAACCTTGAATATGCTAGTAGATGTAGGGGCATGTCAGTACGTGAACAAAATGCAATAATAAATCTTTTATCATGCGGGTGTAGTTTAGTGGTAAAACCTCAGCCTTCCAAGCTGATGATGAGGGTTCGATTCCCTTCACCCGCTCCATACATATGTCTTAACGCAGTGTTTCGTAATAACTAATTTACGAAGTGTTGCGTTTTTCATTTTCTCCAAAAAACCCCACATTCCCTAAAATAGAAACCCATATAATAACACTTCACTTGAATTAAACTTCTCTAGAATAGTATTCTAAAGAGACATACAAATTAAAAAGTTGAGGGATTTAAGATGAAACAATTAATGCAGCAACTTACACAAATGGATGGAAAAGGATATAAAGCGTATAAAAGTGTTCAAGGTCACTACACATTTGATGATTTTGATTTATATATAGATTATGTGCAAGGTGATCCATTTGCGACTCCTTCTAAAATTCGTGTAACAATTCCAAGTGATAAACGTCCAATTAAGGATGAGTGGCTTCAGACATATGCACGAAAGGTAGCTACAGAAGATGCGCTTGCTCGTGTTATTGGGAAAGCTGTTTCAAGTGACAAACCTTTCATTAAAGGGTCTGGCAAAAGTGGACAGATTCTTTTTGATAAACCTGACCAGGAAATTCTGGAACGAAGTGCTGTACAAATTACTCCAAACAGGACAACTGTGTGCATATCCGTTGGGCTTCCTGCAAATGGACGTCGAATTAATGGAAAAGAAGCTGAAAAACTATTTTCCCAGGCAATCCCGAGCATTATAAACAACTCTATTTTCACTATTACCGATGCACAAATTAACAAAGCTGTTGAGCTCGCTGACCAACAGGAAGCAATTCGTAAGGAAATGCATAAGCATAACTGGATTGCTTTTATTGCTAATGGTTCTATTTTACCAAGAGAAAGCGGGATAAGTAATCGTCCACTGAAAAATGCGGTACCTTTTCAAAGCCCTGCTGAAAATGAGGTGACGATTCGTATTCCATATCAATCTGAACCGTTAAAAGGGATGGCGATCAAAAAGGGAATTACATTAATCGTTGGTGGAGGTTACCATGGAAAGAGTACCATTTTGCAAGCAATTGAACGTGGTGTATACCCTCATTTAAAAGGCGACGGTCGGGAGTATGTTTTAACCGACCCTGATGCTGTGAAGATTCGTGCTGAAGATGGAAGGCAGGTTACAGGTGTGAATATCTCACCATTCATTACTAATTTGCCACACAAGCAGAATACGCAGGTTTTTTCAACAGAAAATGCAAGTGGCAGCACGTCACAGGCAGCTAATGTGATGGAAGCATTGGAAGCTGGTGCAACTACATTATTAATTGATGAGGATACAAGTGCGACGAACTTTATGATTCGTGATCATCGAATGCAGCAGTTAGTAAGTAAAAATAAAGAGCCAATCACCCCATTTATTGATAAAATAAAACAAATGCGGGATCAACTGGATGTGTCTACCATACTCGTTATGGGTGGATCAGGTGATTATTTTTCTGTAGCAGATCGAGTTATCATGATGGAGGCATATATTCCACATGATGTCACCTCAAAAGCAACGGAGATTATGGAAAAATACCCGATCGAACGTGATGCAACAGCTGAAGAGGTGTTTGGTGACATTTCAGCTAGATATTTTCAACAAAATACCCTACAAACGAAAAAAGGTAATCGAGAGAAGACGCAGGCAAAAGGCTTAACAAAGATTTTAATGGGACGCACCGATATAACGTTTGATAGTACCGAGCAATTAGTTGATGCTTCACAAACACGTATGATTGCTGAAATCATACAATTTCTAGATCGAACCAATGGTCTTGGACAGAAATCACTATATGAATTATTAGATGAAATAGATGAGCAAATGAACAAAAAGGGTTTAGCGTCGTTTACCACCTTTAAAAATCAGCATCCTGGTGATATTGCACGTCCACGACGCTATGAAATTGCAGCTGTCCTGAACCGGATTCGGACAGCCACTGTTAAACAAAAATAGAAGGGAGGGTAATTGTATGAATACCGATCAGCTAAAACAAGAGATTATTGCCTACAGCAAAGAAATAGGTATTGATAAAATTGGCTTTGCTTCAGCTGATGTGTTTGGCGAATTAAAAGAAAGACTTAGACGCCAGCAATCATTACAGTATCAGTCAGGCTTTGAAAAAGGGTCAGTGGAAGAACGTACAGAACCACAACGATTATTGCCTGAAGCACAATCGATACTCTCGATTGCAATTGCCTATCCATCCCGAATGAAGGATCCACCAAAAAGTACAAAAGCAGAACGTCGCGGAATTTTTTGCCGTGCATCATGGGGAACAGATTATCATGTTATATTACGTGATCGCCTGGAGAAGCTATCTGCTTTCATTAAAGAAAAAGTTCCAGATGTAGAAAATAAACTGATGGTTGATACAGGCGAGTTATCCGATCGTGCAGTTGCAGAACGTGCTGGAATTGGCTTCAGTGGAAAAAATACGGCAATTATTACACCGGAGTTTGGCTCATATGTTTATTTAGGTGAGTTAATGACGAATATTCCATTTGTACCGGATGAACCAGTTGATGATAGTTGCGGAGAATGTACAAAATGTATTGACGCATGTCCTACTGGAGCGATTGTTCAGGGCGGTCAGTTAAACGCCCAGCGCTGTATAGCATTTTTGACCCAAACAAAAGGCTTCCTGGAAGATGAGTATCGAACAAAGATTGGTAACCGGTTATATGGTTGTGACACATGCCAAGTTGTATGTCCGAAGAATAAGAAGATTGATTTTCATATTCACCCAGAATTGGAACCTGAGAACGAAATTAATAAACCAGTATTAAAGCCAATGCTGCGAATATCAAATCGGGACTTTAAAGAGACATATGGACATATTGCTGGTTCCTGGAGAGGGAAAAAGCCCTTGCAACGTAATGCATTAATCGCCCTTGGTCATTATAAGGACAAAACAGCTGTTGATGAGATGATTGCTGTAATGAGTAATGACCCAAGGCCTGTCATCCGTGGAACAGCAGCATGGGCACTGGGTAAAATTGGTACAGATGAAGCCTTTACAGCAATTAAGAAATCCATGGAAAAAGAACAGGATGAACAAGTATTGTTTGAAATGGAAAAAGGACTGGACTTTCAACAAGAGCTGTCTGCGACGAAATAAATTCAGGAAAAGAGGAATTGTTGATGGGGAAAGTTACACTATATTACGATGAGATGGATTCACCAATAGGCACATTACTGTTGGTTAGTGATGGAGAAAAAGTCGTTCGAATTGAGTTTGGGGCATTGGCTAACTTAACTGACAAAACAAAGAAATGGTTGGGGACCCATTTCGGTGAACCGATATTTGTTCAGCATCCGGAAAAAGTAAGACAAGCTAAAGATGAGCTCATGGAATACTTTGCAGGTAAACGAAAAGAGTTTACCGTTGATTTTAGTTATCATGGAACTCCTTTTCAAAAAAAAGTTTGGCAAGCACTCTTTCGTAAAATACCTTACGGTGAAACCAAAACCTATAAAGATATAGCAGTTGCTGCTGGAAATCCAAAAGCTGTCCGTGCTGTTGGTGGGGCAGTTAATAGAAATCCTTTTTCCATCGTTGTTCCTTGCCACCGGGTTATTGGAACAAATGGAAAAATGGTTGGTTACGGGGGCGGACTAGATAAAAAAGAATATTTACTGGATCACGAGGCTAAGTAACTATGAAACTTTTTCCTATAGTGTTTCGTACTATAAGCAAACAGGATAATCTATAGTTATTCTGTTGTTTTTTTTTAGAAAACCCCTGGCTATGCCGGGGGTAACGCTCTTTCTTTTTAAACACCTGACGGGATTCCTAAGCTTGTATTTCCTTATGGACAAGAGCAAGTTAATAAAGCTATCGACACGCAAGTTTCGTTAAAAGATAAAAAGAAGTACGGAAAGTCTATTTCGTGGTCCGTCGAAGACCACGGTGATCATTATATTTTCAAGTGTATCGTAGATGTACCTGAAAAAGAAGGTGAAAACTACAGCAAAAGGAATGGAGTTATCGGTGTTGACCTGAATGTTGACCATATTGGATGGTCAAACATTAACGCCATTGGTCAGTTTATTAAAAGTGGAGTCCTCCGCTTTGATATTGAAAATAAAAGAAGTGGTCAAATGACAAAAATGATCGAAGCTGAAGCCATCGCTTTGGTAGATATGGCTGTTCGTGAAAAGAAACTACTTGTATTAGAAAAATTAGATACGACAAAATCAAAAGTATCCCATGCATACGGCAATAAAAAAGCAAACCGTCGCATGTCGGCTTTCGCATATGATAAATTCATTTCAGCCATTAAAAACCGCGCTGAAAAAATGAGGATTCACGTTTACGAAGTGAATCCTGCATACACCAGTCAAATCGGTAAAATGAAATATATAAAACGTTTCGGCATTTCGATACATCAAGCAACTTCGTTTGTCATTGCTTGAAGAGCAATGGGTTATAAAGAAAAACTCCCACCAATGTTGCATTCCCTATTACCAGAGAAGATGATAGGTCTGCATCACTGGGCGCAATGGAAGAAAGTCACTACCCTCCTGAAAGACATTCGTACGAGTACATACTATCAATCAGAACTTTTTGACGAAAACCAGTTTCGCGAAAGTGGACTCTTGTTTCGAGGGGCTCTTACAGACTACGAAACAAAAGGAATGGATAAGTTGAAAAGTAGAAAAACCACAGCCTAGTTGAACGGGCTATGGTATTCTAGGAATCTACTTGGGTTCTTAGCTTTCTCCTTTTGGGAGTCCCCTTCCCCGAAATTTCATTAGAAATTTAGGTGGGGGGTAGTTCATTAGTGGGCAACAAGTAAGAGCTAACTATCATACAGAAACTAGAGAAGACAGGGAAAAACGGACAAGGACAATGTTGATATTAGGAATTATTGGTCTGCCACATGTAATTGTAGGAGCGTTACTCCTTCTTACAATATAATATGCTTTTGACAAGCATTCTCTCCATATACTCTTAATGGAGGGGATTTTTTATGGAAAAATTAGCGAATATCTGGCTCGATTTCTTACAGTCAGAACCGAAAAATGATACATGGTGGGATAGGAAAAAGAAATTATGTGATGTACGACAAGCGGAGATGGTGCGAATCAATGGAAAAGGGCGAATTTTTCACACGTTACAGTATGACAGAGAAATAAACTACCATTATTTACTTCATTTATCCATGTTAGTGAAGCAAAACGATTACATGTATTTAGAGGAGCAGGTTATTCCTTATCAGTTTCGTGTTATTAATGGCGAGGTTATCGACCATCAGGAAATGGAGAAGCCGATTGTATTAAGTGGCAATACAGTAATGCCTGAAATTACGAGGGATTTATCAAAGCAACGATTTTCCTATAATAGACTTGCTGCAGTAAAGTATGCTGAACGGTGGTGGAATAGCTATAACCCAGCTTATGAAAAATTTGATGTCGATTGCACAAACTATGTATCTCAATGTCTCAGCGCTGGTGGAGCCCCCACGTATGGAGCCCCAAATAGAGGGAGTGGCTGGTGGTATAGTGGGGGAAACTGGAGCTATAGCTGGGCGGTTGCACATTCCTTGCGCTGGTATTTAAGTGGATCAACGAAAGGACTAAAGGGAAAAGAGGTCCAATCTGCTAATGAACTATTGCCGGGGGACATTATTTGTTATGATTTTCAAGGTGATGGCAAATTCGATCATAATACAATTGTAGTTGCAAAAGATACGAATGGAATGCCACTAGTAAATGCTCATACAGACAACAGTCGAAATCGGTATTGGTCTTATGAGGATTCTACCGCTTATACACCCAATATAAAGTATAAATTTTTCCGAATAGGTGAGTAAATGATATACTAATGAAGTTATTATAATGGTAAGGAGAATGTATAGTGAGTTTACATGTTGTATTATATCAACCAGAAATACCAGCAAATACCGGTAACATAGCAAGAACATGCCTGGCAACAGATACGACACTTCACTTGATACATCCATTAGGATTTTCAACGGATGATAAAATGTTGCGACGTGCTGGCTTGGATTATTGGAAGAATGTTGATATTAAAGAATATAGCTCGATTCAGGAGTTGTACGATACCTATCCAAAAGGGGATTTTTATTACATTGAAAACTTCGGTACAAAGCATTATACCGATTATGATTATAGTAATGTGGAGCCTGAATTGTTTTTCGTATTTGGAAGGGAAACAGATGGTATTCCGAAAGAACTGCTTGAAGGTAAGGAAGATAAGTGTCTTCGCATTCATATGAATGATAAGGTTCGTTCATTAAATTTATCAAACACAGCTGCAATTATACTTTATGAAGCATTACGTCAACAAGGCTTTCCAAAACTGTTATAAAAAAACCGTCATGCGATTAAAATCACATGGCGGTTTCTTCTATTAAGACTTATCATTGATTATGCTTAGGTACACCTGCTTTTGCTTCGTATCCGGAAGTGAGACATGAAGTGATAAACACAACGATTACTCCCATAAGTAGAAAAAGATTCATCAAGGCGCCCTCCTTTAACTTTATATATGTACAATCACTATATTATTATTCTGTCCTTATTATAGCGAATAAATCACCAGTTGTGAACCTTGAAGATACCAATGGAGAAAAATTTCTCAAAAAGTCAGTGGGAATGGTATTAAAAAAATATGGAAAAGCTAACTCTTTTGTTGTTTCTATACTTGAATTGGAGTATATTAGTTGATGAAGTCATTCGAGAGTTCTATAATGTTACATGAGTGTGAAAAGACGTTTTATCGAATTAAGTTAACTTCTAATGGGGGTATATAACGTGGCACATAACGAAGAATCTAATAAAAGATTCTGGGAAAGATTTCATGGCCCAAACATGGGTTATGTAGAAGAACAATATGATCTATACAAACAGGATCCAAATGGTGTTGATCCTTCTTTAAAAGAAATTTTTGATCAGCACGGAGCGCCTGATTGGATGTATCAATCAGATAGCTCAGTACAGAGTACGTCTCAAACTACTTCTATAAATGATGTGAAAAAATTAACCTCAGCGATGAAACTTGTTGAGGCTATTCGCCGTTTTGGCCATCTAGAAGCAGATATTTATCCAGTTGGAAAAAGAAAACGTGGATCAGATTTGGTTGATCCCAAAACATATGGATTATCAGATGATGACTTGAGGAGTATTCCTGTATCATGGTTATGGGAACAGGCGCCAGCTGGTGTAGATAACGGCTATGATGTAATTCAGCAACTGAAAAAGTATTATGCAGGGAAAATTACCTTTGAATATGATCATGTAAATAACGATGATGAGCGTAAATGGTTATTGGAACGAATTGAAACTGGTGAATTCCATTTAGCCTTATCAAAAGAGGAACAAAAGCAATTATTAGAGCGACTTGCACATGTAGAAGGCTTTGAAGGGTTCTTACAAAAAACTTTTGTAGGACAAAAACGCTTTTCTATTGAAGGCTTGGAATCAATGGTACCAATGCTTGACCGTATTGTAAAATATGCTGCTAAAGATAAAGTAGAACATATTATGATGGGTATGGCACACCGGGGTCGTCTGAGTGTTTTAGCCCATGTGTTAGGAAAACCTCTAGATAAAATATTTTCTGAATTTCATCATTCTCCAGATAAGGAACTAATTCCATCTGAAGGATCGATGGGCATTAATTATGGCTGGACTGGTGATGTGAAATATCACTTTGGCGCAACCAAAGAACTGCATGAAGGAGATGAAACGGCAACACGCATTACGCTTGCTCACAATCCATCTCATTTAGAATTTGTAAACCCTGTTGTTGAAGGTTTTGCTCGTTCAGCCCAGGATGATCGTTCAAAATCAGGCTATTCAGAGCAAAACATTAATAAAGCGATTCCTGTTTTAATTCATGGTGATGCGGCATTTATTGGAGAAGGCGTAGTTGCAGAAACACTAAATTTAAGCGGTTTACCAGGTTATCAAACAGGTGGTACTCTACATATTATTGCGAATAATCTTGTAGGCTACACAACAGATCAAGAGGATGGAAGATCGACTCGCTATGCAAGTGACTTAGCAAAAGGTTTTGAAATCCCAATTATTCATGTAAATGCAGATGATCCAATTGCTTGTGTATCTGCTATCCAAATTGCTTATGAATATCGTCAAAAATTTAATAAAGACTTTTTAATTGATTTAGTAGGTTACCGTCGTTATGGCCATAATGAAATGGATGAGCCAAGAACGACACAACCACATCTTTACCAAGATATTGATGAACATCCAACTGCTGCACATGTTTTTGCAGAAGCATTGACGGGAAATGATGTAATTGTTGAAGATGATTTTGAAAAGATTAAACAGCAAGTAGAAGATCGATTGCGTGAGATTTATGATGGTATGAACGAAAACAAAACAGGTGAAATTGAACCGAAAAACATGCCTAAAGTTTTAGAAAACGGTTTGGATCAGTTTAAAACAGCGTTTCCAGTAGAAGATTTAAAAAAGATTAATGAAGACCTATTGAAACGCCCAGAAGGGTTTACCGGATTCAAAAAGCTGGAAAAAATATTAAAACGTCGCGAGAATGTTTTAAAAGAAGGCAATAAGGCTGACTGGGGCGCAGGGGAAGCATTAACATATGCATCCATACTGCATGATGGAATTCCCATTCGCTTAACAGGCCAGGACACAGAACGAGGTACATTTGCGCACAGACATATGGTTCTACATGATGTTAAAACAGGGGATGAATATTGTACATTGCATGGAATAGATGGTGCTAATGCCTCTTTTGACATTCGAAATAGCCCACTTTCTGAAGCTGGTGTGTTAGGGTTTGAATATGGTTATAGTGTGAATGCACCAAACACATTAGTTATTTGGGAAGCGCAATTTGGTGATTTCGCTAATGCTGGACAGGTAGTATTTGATCAGTTTATTTCATCAAGCCGTGCTAAGTGGGGCGAAATATCAAACATGGTAATGCTCCTGCCTCATGGTTACGAAGGTCAGGGGCCGGAACATTCAAGTGCACGTTTAGAGCGCTACTTACAACAAGCTGCTGAAAACAACTGGATCGTTGCGAATGTTACGTCATCTGCACAGTTCTTCCATTTAATGCGTAGGCAAGCAGCTATGCGTAATCGTGAAGAAGCACGACCACTCGTTCTTATGACACCGAAAAGCTTGTTACGTAACCAGCGTGTAGCATCACCTGCAGAGGAATTTTCAGAAGGGAAATTCCAACCGTTACGTCAACAGCCGAATTTAAAAGTAAGTAAGAAAAATGCGAAACGATTATTAATTGGCAGTGGGAAAATAATGGTCGATATTGAAGAAGCAATTGATAATTCCGAGGAAGACTTCAATTGGCTCCGTGCAGTACGTTTAGAACAAATTTACCCATTCCCGAAAAAAGACTTAGAAAAAGTACTTAAGGAACTTCCGAACCTTGAAGAAATCGTTTGGGTACAAGAAGAGCCTAAAAATATGGGCAGCTGGGATTTCGTTGATGATTATTTGAGGGATTTATTACAAGAAGGACAATCGTTGCGTTATATTGGCCGTCCAAGACGTTCCGCACCTGCAGGAGGAGAGCCGAACGTGCATAAAGCAGAGCAAAACAACATCATTCAAAAAGCTATCAACCGAGGAGGAGATTCCAGTGAAAGAAATTAAAATTCCAGAACTGGCAGAGTCTATTACAGAAGGTACAATTGCAGAATGGCTCGTCAAAAAAGGTGACAGAATTGAAAAAGGTGACCCAGTTGTTGAGTTGGAAACTGACAAGGTAAACGTAGAAGTAAATGCTGATAATGCTGGTGTCCTTACAGAAATTATTTGTGAAGAAGGCACGGATGTTGAAGTAGGCGACGTGATCGCTAAAGTAGATGAAAATGGTGAATCTGGTGGAGAAGCTTCTGATGAAAAAGAAGAAGCTCCAAAAGAAGAAGCAAAGGAAGAACCTGCAAAAGAAGAGAAAAAAGAAGAAAAGCAAACTCAACAACAGGATACTTCCGAGGATACGAACAAACATGATGTTATTGCAACACCTGCAGCTAGAAAGCGTGCTCGCGAGTTGGGTATTGATCTTAGCAAGATTCAACCACGTGACCCACTAGGACGCATTCGCCCGGAAGATGTGGACTCAGCTTCAAAAGGTGGAAATGAACCAAAAGAATCGAAGCCTGCGAAAAAAGAAGAGCCTAAAAAATCCGAGAAGACGGAATTCGAAAAGCCGGTAGAACGTATGAAAATGTCACGCCGCCGTCAAACGATTGCCAAACGCCTAGTTGAAGTACAACATGAAGCAGCAATGCTAACAACATTTAATGAAGTAGATATGACAGCTATTATGAAACTTCGTAGTGAGCGGAAAGAAAAGTTCGTTCAAAAGCATGACGTTAAATTAGGTTTCATGTCATTCTTTACAAAAGCCGTAATTGGTGCATTGAAAGAATTCCCATTACTAAATGCAGAAATCCAAGACAATGAACTTGTACTGAAAAAGTTCTATGACATCGGTATTGCGGTATCGACTGAAGATGGTCTTGTTGTACCTGTTGTACGTGATGCCGACAAACTTGATTTTGCTGGAGTAGAAAAAGAAATTGGTAATCTAGGTAAGAAAGCACAAAATAAAGAATTGCAATTAAATGATCTTCAAGGTGGGTCATTCACGATTACGAATGGCGGAACATTTGGATCCATGTTATCTACACCTATTTTGAATGCACCACAAGTAGGAATTCTTGGAATGCATAATATCCAAAAACGTGCTATGGTCATGCCAGATGATTCTATCGAAGTTCGTCCAATGATGTATCTTGCCCTATCTTATGACCACCGTATTGTAGATGGTAAAGATGCGGTGCAATTCTTAGTTCGTATTAAGCAATTGCTTGAAGATCCATACGATTTATTACTAGAAGGATAATTAAAAATTAAATGTAGACCCGTTATACATGATCTTTGTATGACGGGTTTTTTTGTGGTTTGAGTAATGTGTTTCCGCAGAGTTAAGAGTCAAGCACGGAATAAAGCAGATAAACGCGGAATAAAGGCTAAAATCGCGGAATTGTTACAAACTTTCGTGGAATAATAGTTTTAAACGCTGAATCAAAGCTATTTCCCGCGGAATAACCGAACAAGAGAATAGTAAAGCAATGTGTAAACATTTTCTATCCATACAGCTGTTAAAAATCGCACTAGTAGGGAATAACTAACTAAATCAAATAATGGGATTTAAATGGAAAAACTTTACCTTGAAAGACGTCTGACAACCTGTTAAACTCGTCTATGGAAAGATTGATTGTAAGCATTTACAATTACTATTTAGTTATTAAGGGAGGCTACATCCGTGGATATTCTTCTAGGGTTATTGGCAATCGTTGTCGTCCTCGGACTAGCATTTTTGATGTCTAATGATAAAAAGAATGTTAATTATAAAGGCATCGTAATTATGTTGGTTTTACAGATCGTGACAACTTGGTTTATGTTCACAACACAAATAGGTCAATCCGTTATAAATGGTATTTCGGCAGGGTTTAATAAGTTAATTGAATTTGGAAGTGAAGGAATAGGCTTTGTAGTAGGTGGAGTAGAGGTTGGAGAAGGTGGCGTTTTCTTCTTTGATGTCTTATTACTAATTATCTTTTTTGCTACTATCCTATCAGTGCTTACTTATTTAAAAATACTACCGCCTATTATTAAATATTTAGGTTGGGCTATTTCAAAAGTTACAGGATTACCAAAAGTAGAATCCTTTAATGCTGTTAACAGTATCTTTTTTGGCCAATCCGAAGCATTAATAGCAATCAAATCTCAGTTTCACCATTTAGATAACAACCGTTTATATGTTGTAAGTGCTTCAGCAATGGGTTCGGTGTCAGCATCTATTGTCGGTGCATACTTACAGATGATCCCACCACAATATGTATTAGTAGCTTTACCACTTAATATGTTTAGTGCACTAATGATTGCGTCTATCATTGCACCTGTAAAAGTTTCTCCAGAAGAAGATCATGTAGATGTTAAGAATGTTTCTGAGGATAAAAGTATTTTTGAGGCTATGGGTAATGGAGCTTTAGAAGGTGGAAAAATTGCACTAATTGTTGCTGCTATGCTAATAGCATTTATTGCATCCTTGGAATTAGTAAACTGGTTGATCCAATTTGTTGCTGCAGGTGTAACACTTCAAGAAATTCTAGGTTACGTTATCGCACCAATTGGAATGTTAATGGGTATTGCTCCTAGTGAAGTTATTGAGGCTGGTTCTGTAATGGGAACTAAAATTGTTACAAATGAATTTGTAGCAATGCTTGACTTCCAAACAATGCTTGATGATATGTCAGAGAAAACAATAGGAATTGTATCCGTGTTTCTAACAAGTTTTGCTAACTTCTCATCCATTGGGATTATTGCAGGTACTGTTAAAGGAATTGATAGTGATAAGGCTGGAACCGTTTCAGGATTTGGTATGAAACTTCTTACCGGTGCCACTTTAGCATCCATCCTTTCAGCAACTGTAGTAGGAATCTTTTTATAAAAGGAATAAAAACTCACCTGCATTTTTTATGATGCTGGTGAGTTTTCTTCTATTGCGACGTATTTCTTTTGCAAATATAGTAATCGAAAGAGTAATGCTATGGCTCCACAACTCAAGCCGACAATAATACCAACCCAATAACCAAATGGTTCTAGTGCCGTATAGTTTGCTAACAACCAGCCAGTTGGCAAGCCAATAATCCAATAAGAGATGAATGCCATGATGAGTGTAATATTAACATCTTTATAGCCACGTAATGCACCTTGGATAGGTGCGCCAAATGCATCAGCTAATTGGAAAAATATTGCATAATATATAAAGTGTTTTGTGAGTTTAATTACTTCTGGATTGGAGTTATAAAGTGCCGCTACCATGTCGTTAAAGACATACAACACTAACCCTGCAAAAATAGCGATGAATAACCCACCACTAATTCCGATATATCCGTAGGTTCGGGCATGTGAGTATCTTTTGGCACCCATTTCAAAGCCAATTACAATCGTTAAGGCCATTCCAACACTTAAAGGAATCATATAAAGTAAGGATGCAAAATTGATTGCTGCTTGGTGTGCAGCTATTGTATAAGTGCTGTACACACTCATTAATAATGTCACAGCAGAAAAAATGCTCGTTTCAAAAAAGATGGCAAAACCAATTGGTATTCCAATTCTCAATTGTTCCCACCAAGCCTTTAATGAAGGTAAAACCCAGCCCGTAAAGATACCAAAACTGCTGAATGGGCGAATTTTGTATACTACTCCAAATGCAATCACACATACTAACCAGTAGGTTAATGCTGTTGCGATTCCGGAGCCGATTCCTCCATATGCAGGAACGCCAAATTTACCAAAAATGAATATATAATTAAAGACTATATTTAACGGTAAGGATACCAGGATTATAATCATGGAAATACGTGTTTGACCAAGTGCATCAATAAAACAACGTAATGTATTGAATACAAATAAAGGTATAATTCCAGTACTAAGTGCTATTAAATAATATTTAGCAGTGTGTCTTACTTCCGCTTCTAAGTCCATTGCATGTAAGATAGGATTAAGTGTAAACCCACCTATTAGAATGACAATAACCGCCAAGGCAATCCCTAAGTAAATACCTTGCTGAACCTTTTTGGGAACATCCTCTTTTGACTTTGAACCGATTAAGTGAGCAATAATAGGGGTAATGGCTAAAAGAACACCATTTACTCCCGTGAAAATCGGCACCCAAAGACTTGAACCAATTGCTACACCTGCTAAGTCTTCTGCACCAGCGCGACCGGACATAACGGTGTCAAAGAAATTCATTAGATACATGCTAACTTGTGTAATCAGGATAGGTATAAGAATGATTGTAAAAAGTTTTAGTTTTTCTTTTGTTGTGGATGTTTCATACATAATTCTCTTCCTTTTTCGATATTTTTTTATTACACTTTAACAAGGAACTTAGCTAAGTTTCTAAAAAGGTTGAGTATATTTAATTTAGCCATAAAAACTATTATACCGATTAAAACCGGATAACGATAGAAAGGAAGTTTATTTGATGCAAAAGAAGCGTATTCTTTTCACTGGTGGTGGCACAGCAGGCCACGTCATTGTTAATCTTGCACTAATTCCCGTTTTTCAGCGTGAAGGATGGGAAGTTGATTACATAGGATCGAAAAATGGTATTGAACGAAAATTAATTAGTCAGCTTGATGAAGTAACTTATTATCCAATTTCAACAGGAAAATTGCGACGTTATATGTCCAAGGAGAATTTGAAAGATCCATTTAAAGTTTTAAAAGGCACAGCACAAGCATGGCGCATTATAGGTAAACGCAAGCCATCTATTATATTTTCAAAAGGTGGCTTTGTTTCCGTACCTGTAGTTTTGGCTGGGAAAATGCGGGGTATTCCATCTGTTATCCATGAATCAGATTTCACTCCAGGTCTTGCAAATAAAATCTCAACTCCATTCACACAAAAAGTTTTAGCAACGTTTCCAGAAACGATGGATTATTTGCCTAAGAAGAAAGCAGAATACGTTGGGGCAGTTATCCGTGATGAACTATTTCAAGGCAGTAGAAAAAAAGGATTGGAAATGTGTGGTTTTACCGATCCAAAACCTGTTCTACTTATTATGGGTGGTAGTGGCGGATCCGAAAAAATTAACGAAACTGTAAGAAATAGTCTAGATCAATTACTGACTGAATTTCATGTTATTCATATTTGTGGAACTGGTAAAATTGATGAAACGATTGAACGTAAAGGCTATAAACAATTTGAATATGTAGACGAGGAATTAAAAGACCTCTTTGCCGCAACTGATTATGTGTTATCCAGAGCAGGTGCGAATGCCATATTCGAATTCTTAGCTTTACGTAAACCGATGCTTCTTATCCCGTTGTCAAAAGGGGCAAGTAGAGGTGACCAAATTATAAATGCAAAATCATTTATGGAAAAAAGATATGCACGTGTTATGCAGGAAGAAAATTTAGCAGTGGAAAGCCTTATGAATGAAGTTTTTGAGTTGAAAAACAATGGCTCATTAATGAGTATTAATATGGAAAGTTACAAGAGTGAAAAGGCAAAAGAACGAGTTATTGAAATTATAATGGAAACCAAAAAATAGGAGAGAAAATTTGTTTTTAAATAAAAATCTCCTCTGGACAACATGCCAGAAGAGATTTTCTGATTTTTAATAGCTGTGTAAGCCAAAAGAGATAGGCTCCATTCTAATCTTCCATAACCTATAAGTCTCATCTTCTTTAAAATGAGCTAATTGGTTAGCTAACACAGTTTGTAACTTTGTTTCGGTATAATTGAGAAATTCTACATTCCTTGTTCCTCCATATTTCAAGTTAGTTCAAATGATGAATAGTCCACATGTTGAACTATTATGAGTAACCATTTTGAAAAACGTGCAATAATGAAACCAATAAATGCAAGTTTAAATAATTAGTTCGCAGATTTAGAGTAATATAGAGTATTTTGGATAATATAAACGATATAAGTCTTCTATATTTACTAATTGCTATATAGCCATAGATATCACTGCATTTTCGCTCTTTAGTATATTTGAGTAAATATACTATTTTCGATAAACTTATGAGTATTGCAAGATAAAGTGTTCAAGAATAATTTCATTTTCATACCCCATAAATGAAATTATTGTCCTCTTTTAATACTTGTTTAAGATTTCTGCGATCTGCCTAAATACATATGGCGCTCAAATCATGGGAGCAAAAAGTAAGACACTTCTACCCGTTTACTAGTGTGAATTGATAATAATTTTATGAAAAAGGAGTAAGGTATAATATGAAGAAATTAATATTTTTATTTTCTGCTGCAATTTTAGTAGTACTTTCTGCATGTGGTGGGGATGCTGGATCAGAAGGAGAAATTGATACCATCATTTTGGCTGATGCTGGATGGGATAGTATACGTGTCCACAATAGCATTGCCCAAAAAATTATAGAAGAAGGATATGGATATGATACTGAAGTAACCTCTGGCTCTACTCCAGCTACTATTCAGGGGCTTAGAGATGGAGATATCAATGTTTACATGGAAGTTTGGACAGACAATGTAAAGCAAGCTTATGAAGAAGCCATCGAGGCTGGAGACTTTGAAAAAGTTTCTGTGAACTTTGATGATAATGAACAAGGTCTTTATGTTCCAACATATGTTATGGAGGGTGACGAGGAACGTGGTATTGAACCAATTGCACCTGATTTAAGAACAGTTGAGGATTTAAAAAAATATCCAGAAATATTTGAAGACCCTGAAGACCCAGGACGTGGAAGGATTATTAATGCACCAAGTGGTTGGGCTGTAAAAGAAGACATTGATACAAAGTTTGACGTATACGGCTTAGATGAAACAATGAATAACTTTATGCCTGGTTCAGATGCTGCGATTGTTGCTGATCTTACGGATGCTTATAATGCAGGTGAAGCCTGGGTCGGCTACTACTGGTCACCGACGGGGGTAACTGCTAGGTATGACATGACATTATTAGAAGAACCGGAATATGATGAAGAGATATGGGACGAATCTAAAGCAACAGAATTTCCACCAAATGATGTGGTCGTAGCAGTTCATAAAGATTTGCCAGATCAAGCATCTGAGGTAGTTGATTTTTTAAGTAACTATGAAACAAGTAGTGAACTTACAGAAGAAGCATTAGACTACATGAATGAGAATGATGCTTCGCCTGATGATGCTGCCATCTGGTGGATGAACGAACATGAAGATCTTTGGTCTGGATGGGTGCCTGATGAAGTAGCTGAAAAAGTAAAAGATTCTATGTAAGTGAAACGGCGAGGTTAGTCGATCTTCCTTTTGGAAACATACCCCTTCATAGGGGTATGTTGATGTTGGATCGTGATCCTGCTTTTAGTCGGCCTTCCGCCTTCTTATACTAAGCGAATCGATATTTACTTATCGTAAGGAGGCAATGGAAGCCCACTAGCAGCACGGCCGTTGGAACTGGACGTTGCTTATCCAGTCGTTTACTTATGCGAAGGGATTGCTCTTCGTCATGTATAACCAAAAGTATAAGCAGCTAGCCATCGGTTAGCTGCTTTTATAAACTAACAATATAGAAAAGAGAGGTGAAACGGCTGCAACATTGCAGTCTGCCCATGGGAGGATTTCCTGATATACAAACAAGACTAGGTGATTATGTTGACCAATTTGTCAGCTTTCTGGATACAACGTTCGAAGTGTTTTTTGAGTTAATATTCTTTATTTCATCGCGAACAATCAATGGAATTGAAGACTTTTTAGTTTGGATGCCGTGGTGGCTCTTTATATTATTGATCTTTCTATTAGGTTGGTATTTTAAGTCCGTACTTTCTGGAGTAATGTATGGATTGTTTATCTTTTTAATAGGTACATTTGGGTTGTGGGAAGATATGATGACAACCATTGCGATTATTTTAACAGCTGTTATCATTTGTTTAGCAATAGGTATCCCTGTAGGTGTTTGGATGGCGTTTAATAAAGGGTTCTCTAATATAATGCGACCATTACTGGATGCGATGCAAACAATGCCAAGTTTCGTTTATTTGATTCCGGCAATTTTCTTCTTTGGACTAGGAAATGTTTCAGCGATATTTGCGACATTAATTTATGCACTGCCTCCTGTAATTCGTTTAACGGAACTAGCTATTCGCGGTGTGGATCGAGAAGTAATCGAATCGGCTCAATCATTTGGATCATCGAGATGGCAAATGTTAAGGAAAGTGCAATTACCACAAGCTTTACCGACTATTATGGCTGGGGTTAACCAAACAACGATGATGGCCCTTGCGATGGTAGTTATTGCTTCTATGGTTGGTGCATCAGGGTTAGGTGAACAAGTCCTTGTTTCCATTAACCGTATTGATATAGCATTAGGGTTTGAGGCAGGAATTAGTATTGTATTTTTAGCTATAATAATTGACCGGGTCACAAATGGTGTAGCAGATAAATTTCAAAAGCATAGGGGGGTGAGCTAATGACAACCAAAATTAAACTAGAACACGTCTCAAAAATTTTTGGGCCTAAACCAAAATCGATTATACCGATGATTAAGCAAGGTAAGTCGAAAGAGGAAATTTTAGAGGAAACTGACCATACTGTAGGTGTATATGATGCATCTTTGGATATAAAAAAAGGGGAAGTCTTTGTTATTATGGGCTTGTCAGGAAGCGGAAAGTCCACGTTAATTCGTTGTTTTAATTTGCTTAATAAACCAACTGATGGATCAATTTATATTGATGATGAAGATATCGTGTCCTTTAATCCAGCTCAGCTAAAAAAAGTAAGACAAGAAAAAGTTGCGATGGTGTTTCAGCATTTTGGCTTGTTTAGTCATCGAACGATTCTTGGAAACGTAGAATACGGATTAGAAATCCGTAATGTATCGAAAGAAGAACGACATGATATCGCCATGAAAAACATAGAGATTGTTGGTTTGAAAGGATATGAAGATAAGTTTCCTGATGAGCTTTCAGGTGGAATGCAACAACGGGTAGGGTTAGCACGTGCACTTGCAAATGACCCTGATATTTTATTAATGGATGAACCCTTCAGTGCTCTTGATCCACTTATTCGCCGGGAAATGCAATTAGAGTTATTGGATATCCAGGAACGGTTACAGAAAACAATAGTTTTTATTACGCACGATGTAAATGAAGCATTTAAAATAGGTGATCGTGTAGCAGTGATGAAGGATGGGAAGGTTGTTCAGGTAGGTACACCTGAAGAAATTATTGAAGCACCAGCGAACAACTATATTTCTGATTTTATTAAGGATATTGATCGATCAAAAATCTTTCAAGCAGAACATGTCATGATCAAGCCAAATGCCTTAGTCTCTATTAAAGATGGCTTACATGTGGCAGTTAAGGAAATGGAAGAGAATGGTATATCCAGTGTGTTTGTTGTTGACCGCGGTCGTCATCTGAAAGGAATTGTTACGATTGACGATGCTATTAAAGGCATTAAAGAGAAGAAGCCACTAGAAGATGTGCTTCGTCATGATGTAACTACGGTAAAGCAGGATGAATATGTAAGTGATCTAATACCTAAAGCATTAGAATCCAGTTTTCCTTTAGCTGTATTAAACGATGATGAAAAAGTGGTAGGCTTTATCCTTCGCGTTCATGTATTATCTGGTTTAGTGTCAGATGATGTGAATGAAAGTGAAGAATATCATGGCTAACAGTAGCCTTATAAGATAAGAACAAGAACGTTCTGTAAGTGAAACAGAACGTTAGATAAAAAACCGACCTTATAAAAGGTTGGTTTTTTATAGCCTTACCAGGAAATTATAAAATTAGGAGCCAGTGGTTAATTTATTAATTGTGTAAGCCATGTCCAGCATCGACGTATAGGACAAGGAATGCTTCCCTAAAAACAATCGCACGTAGAAAAAGTGCTTTTCTTTTCAAGGACGTGGCGAACTTAGCCTGTCAGAGCGTTTCTAGCTTTTGTTCTCTTATTGAGTAGTTCCTTGCCGCAGAATTCTGACATTCACCTCAAAATCCACGTTTATGTTGGGAAATTTTTCTCTCCACTCATCTTCCTTCATTGTGCCACTTGCTGTATGTGATTTATATAATTTTCCATATCCAAACGGGTCTGACTTCAATGATTGTAATTGCTCTAAAAGAATTTTAAATTCTTGTTTTAGTAGATAGGAAAGTATAAAACTTTCTTATCTACATAAGTGCAACTAAGGCTTTCACCATTAAGGCTTGGTGATAAGCCAAGTTTTCTAAGATTCTGTCTGGTAATTTATATAAAACAAAGCTATTTTTTTTTGTTGATGTTCATATGTTGAAAAAATCAGATCTTCATTATTTTCAAATTTATTTTTCATTAACTTTTCTAATTCATCTATTTTCAACGGAAAAATATTACCGGTTTTACCTGTCCATTGGCTTTTTTTCCTCATATAAACCTCTCCATTTCCGGCATTAGCGACTAGTCAACTGCCCACCCTATAACTCCGATAAGTCAAACAAAAAAAGCATTTTGGTCAGGTCAGTCCAGTCCATACATCGCCTAACAGATGCTTGGGGCTTTTGTAGTTAGTATGTGAAAATAACCTAAAAATATTAGAAAATCAGCTTATCACCAAACCTTAATGGCATAAAGCTAAATTGGACTAATGTAGATTTATATGCTTCTTATCTACTAAAAAAACTACCACAATAAGTTTTGTGGTAGTTAATATTGCAATTCTATTTACCTTTGGTTACGACATCAACTTTCCCTGTTCCTGGATCAATCACTAAACCATGAACTTTCACCTCTGGTGGAAGGAGTGGGTGATTACGAATAATTGAAACACTTTGTTGCACGGATTCTTCGACAGTATCAAATCCGTGAAATTCGTCCTGAAAGTTAATACCCGCATTCTCTAATGTTTGTAGTGTTTCTTTTTTAATGCCTTTTTCAGCCATTTTTCCGATTAAATGCTTAGGGTCAACATGTGACATTCCACAGTCATGATGACCGATTACAGTTACTTCTTCTGCCTGTAGCTCATAGACAGCTACTAAAATACTTTTCATAATGCTATCAAATGGTTTTCGGATGATAGCCCCTGCGTTTTTCAGCATCTTAACATCGCCATTTTGAATATTAAGTGACCTAGGCAGCAACTCAACTAAACGTGATTCCATACATGTAAATATAACCATGCGTTTGTTTGGAATACTATTTGTTTTGTAAGCTTCATAATTTTTCCCTTCAACAAATTGCTTGTTATACGCTAACATTTCTTCAAGGTACATGTAATCAACTCCTTACGTAAAATATAGCAGTTTTAAAATAAATCTGCACCTGTTAGCTAAAAAAACATATTAATGGGTGATAAGAATCACCTGTTAATATGTTAAAACATGTCTATAGACTCATTTTTTAGAAAATTCATTGTTGTATTTTATCGAATCATGTATGATTAATAAAAAACAAAGGGTGTGATTTAAATGGGAGAAATAGTCCGTTATTGTAGACTATGTGAGAAACAAATGGAATCTAGCCCGTTTATGATGTGTACAACGTGTCTTGTGGAAAGTGATAGAGTCCGCAACTATGTTATAAAACACCCACAAGTTTCCCTTGAAGAGATTTCTTTATCTACAAATGTACCCTATGAAAAAGTAGAAAATATGATTAAATTAAATAAAAGAGTGACACGACAACAAATTAAACTATCCTAGAGAACCACTAGGAGGGAGAATAACTCTTTATTGAGTTATTCTCTTTTTAGGTAGTAAGGAAAGTTTAGAGCGAAAGTTATGTATATTTATCTACAGAACCTGCCACGCCCTAGCTCCAGCGCCTAGACACTCGGGCATAAGCAGTTTAGCTCTGTGTGGAAAGGACACATCACACTACGCGATCTGCTTATGCTTTTGTACGTTTTATAAACGAGCAAACCGCTTAACCGATAATGAACAAGCAATTAGTCATGCGACCATCTTTCAGGTAGGAACAGATAACTATTTTGTTAATGAGCAAGTTTCGTTACAAGGAAAACGTGTTGTTGAGGACAATAATACCGTTTAATTTGGTTACCGTATTCCGGAACCTGGCATTCGTTGGATTTATTTGGTACTTCGGATCATTTTCACTAGAACCCAGCAGTATTATATCGATTGGAATGCTTTATGCGTTTGTCGACTATTTAACACGTTTATTTGAACCTGTCACAGACATTGTCAATCAATTGCCATTAATTGAGAAAGCACGCGTTGCGGGAAGCCGTGTATTTGAGTTAATGGATCATGATGGAGAGCAAGTCAATGCTTAATCGCTTTATTGAGAAATTGCCTAATGGATACGATGAAAAAGTCACAGAAGGTGGCAGCACATTTTCACTAGGTGAACGCCAACTAATATCGTTTGCCCGTGCCCTTGCATTTGATCCTGCTATTCTTATTTTAGACGAAGCAACAGCTAATATTGATATAGAAAGAATTATACAACGTGCTTTAGATGTACTGAAAAAAGGGCGAACGACACTTGTAATCGCACACCGCTTATCAACTATTCAGCAAGCTGATACAATTTTCGTGCTAGATCATGGTAAAATAAAAGAACAAGGGAATCATGAACAGCTTATAGACGAAAAAGGCCTTTATTTTCAAATGTATCAGATGCAAAAGGGTAGCATAAAAAAAGCAGCAGTTTAATAGGAATTTGCGGGGTGTCATATGGATAAAAAAGAACAAAAGAATGATGATATAATTGATGATGATCTATATGAGGAACTAGATGAGGAAGAGATGCGTGACCTAGTACACCAAGGTCGTCAACAGGTATTAGATCGTGCTAAAGAGGAACGTGAGCCTAAACCAAAACGTCCGTTTCCTAAGTGGGCATTTTGGCTCATTGCGTTTGCGATGGTCTTTAATATAGTTGCGTTGTTACCACAAACATTCTCCATTCCTGCAATTGATTTTTTGATAACATCAGCTAAATTATCTACTCAAGATGATATAAAAGCTTATAAAAAATCAGTAGTAGTAGTTGAAACAGAAGATGGCAGAGGAACTGGTTTTTCCATTTCGAGTGATGGAACCATATTGACCAATCACCATGTAATAGAAGGAGAAGATACGGTAACAGTAGCCTTTCCAGATAATGGACTATTCTCAGCAGATGTAGTTGAAACGCATCCGTCTGTTGATTTGGCAGTTTTAGAAGTAGAGGAGGAAGGTTTACCTTATTTAGATTTAGCGGAACAAACTACCTTTGAACAGGGTGAGCCGATTAACTTTATTGGAAATCCCCTCCGATTTAATGGAATTGCAAATGAAGGAACGATTATTGATTATACACAACTAGATAGTTGGGATGAACATGTACTCATGATTAAAGCACCTGTATATCGAGGTAATAGTGGTAGCCCTATTATAAATCAGGACGGTAAGGTTATTGGGGTAGTTTTTGCCACATTAAATCATGATTCAGAAGGAAAAGTAGGTTTATTTGTACCAATAGATTATTATTATAACTATTTTAATCAGTGAGATAGCGCGTGCTGTCTCATTTATTTGTAAATTCTATGATACATTTTAGGATTTTTGTCGATATATAAAATAAAAAGTAATTAATATTTAAAGAAACTGTAATTATTTTGATGTGGCAACACTTGTTTCAGTGCGTTATTATAATATTGTTGATAGAAAACTAAACAATTGTAACGTTAAAATAAAAGGCTATTTTCGCACGCATAGTTGCTTTTTCACTTTCATACTTGATATAAACTGCGACGTAACTTGATGTGACGGTTAACCTAACGCTACGGAAATACACTTCGCTTTCCGTGGGCGGCTGATGAGCCTCCTCGAGCTAACGCTCTGCGGGGTCTCAACTAGGCCTCTGCTCCCACAGGAGTCTACGTGTATTTCCTCCGCTGTTATTTCCGTTACTGTCGTGGGACTGTATCTGTATTGATAAAACACCTTACCAGTTTGGGTGAGCGGAGGGCGGTGACTCCTTGAAAATATAAACCAATTTTCTGCGTGCGATGTAACGCTGTCGAAGCTCTCCTTGTCCTGCGGGAACAGCACGTGTCCGAAGACCCCGCTTAGATGCGCCTGCGTCTTCTAGTAACGCTTCGAAGTATGCTTCCTCAGCGCAAGGGAACGAAGAAGATGATTCAAGTGGTACCTGGCTGAGGCCGTGCCCGCGGAAAGCATCCGTCCGTAGCGATCCCGGACGGCGGCAATAGAAGTAAGCCTAAAGTTACGTCGCAGTCTATATCTATTGTGACAAAAACAACAATCTTTTAGAAAATAGCCAAATAAAAATAAGAGACGGTGATTTCGTCATGACTTATAATATATATGTAGTAAACTTAAAACTCACACCCAAAAAGAACTTTTTAAAAACGAACTTTATAGTGGCTGGAGGTGTTAGAGATTGATGATCAGTCAGTCACTAAAAGACACTTCCCTTGAAGAAATGATTGCAGCTGTTCAACAAGGAGATCACGTTGTACAGAACTATCTTTTAAAGACGTATCAGCCATTTATTGCCAAGTGTGTGTCCGAGGTATGCAAACGTTATATAAATCCAAAAACAGACGATGAATTTAGTATTGGATTGTCTGCATTTAATGAAGCAATGCTAACCTATTCACCTGACAAAGGAAGTTCATTTCTATCTTTTGCCAAGCTTGTTGTGAAGCGGAAAGTTATCGACTACATTAGATTCATGCAAAAATACCCAGTCGCTGTTTCATTTGATGAGACCTATGATGAGGAACGAATGGAGAATCCTACTGAGGTAGTTGCGGCTAATGAGATTTACCAACAGGAACAAGATACGTGGCACCGCAGAGATGAAATTATGGATTTTAAAGAAAAATTACGTTTGTATAAATTAACGTTGCCTGAATTAACAGAAGTATCTCCAAAACATAAAGATGCACGAGAGTCTGCTATTCATACGGCCAGAATTCTGTTTAATGATGAACAACTAAGAGAAATTGTGCTAAGGAAGAGAAAACTTCCCATTAAAGAGTTAGTCAAAAAAGTAGACGTAAGTAAGAAAACGTTAGAACGGAACAGGAAATTTATCTTGGCGATTTTTGTTATTCTCAATGAAGATTATGTTTATCTGAAGGATTATTTGAAGGGGGTGGGTTAGTGAAAAAGGGAATTGTGATGGAACAGCATCGTCGTTATACCGTTATGATGACTAAAGACGGTGCTTTTCAAAAAGCGAATCCTATTACTGATGCAGAAATAGGTGCGGAAGTTTCTTATGAACCGGTGGATCGTTCAGTATTATTTCTGCCTACATGGAAACAGATCAGTGCTCCAATGCGGGTAGTAGCGATGGCTTGTGTATTATTATTATTTGTCATGCCATTTTTGTTCATAAACAACAGTCATACATATGCTTATGTAAATATCGATATTAATCCAAGTGTGGAACTCGAAATTGATAAATCATTACATGTCCAATCCATTCAACCACTAAACGATGATGCATCTGAGATGATGAACCGGCTAGAAGAATATGAAGGTAAAAATGTAGAACATATTATAACAACAATTATGGAGGAAAGTGAAGGAGCAGGCTTTCTGGAAAATGGTAAAAATATACTTGTTGGAATAAGCTATGCAAAAGAAAATGCAAACGACGATTCGGTACTTATTAATATAGAGAAGTATCTAGTTGATCATCAGCCAGACTGGGAAATAGCTACGTTCCAAGTACCGACAAATGTTAGAAAAATGGCCAGACAAGAAAAAAAATCAATGAATGAATTGATGGCAGCTTCTATTTTAGAAAAAGATGAAGATATAAATGATGAAACATCTAAAGATGAAGAGCCAATGAATGATGAAGATAAAGCAATTATTAATTCTTTTTACGACGATAATCAAAATCATTCTGAGGCCGAAGATACGATTGAAGATTCAAGCGCAGTTGAAAAGAAGGAACAGTCTTCTTCTGATGAAGATAAAGAACCAGATGATAACCAAGAGACTGTTCATCCTAGCGAGTTAAAAGGTGAAAATGGTGGGATTAACTCTAATGGGAGAAATAACGGTAATAATGGAAAAGGAAATAAAGCAAGACATTATGATAACGATGGTAAAGATAATAAACAGTATAAAGATAATAAGGGAAATATGGAAAGTAAGGAAAACAAAGAGATTAATGGTAATAAGGGAAACAATGGAAATAATGACAATAAAAATAACAGCGCCGACAAAAAACACAATAATGGAAAACACAACGCCGATAAAAATCGTAACGATGGAAAAAATAACAATGGTAATGGAAATCGTAATTAAATGCGTCAGCATGAAGAAGCTCACCAGTAGCCTAAGGTGCGCGAAATGTATTTCCAGAGCGGTAAGTTATGTCGTAGTTTACATCAACTATGAAGAAAAAGTAATAATGCGTGTAAAAACAAAGGGATACACCAACAGGTGTATCCCTTTTGTTATACTTCCATTGCAACAGCTGGAAGGTGTTTCATGGCATGGTCAATATAGTAAAGAAGGTTATCGTGACATTCGAATATCTTTGCTTGGTCAAGTGAGTAATGATAAGCGTGTAAAAAGTTTTGAATTTTTTTGGATAACACGTCATCATTTGTTCGAACCATTAACACAAGTAAGTCGTCCCACTGTCCCCATAACGTGAAATATAACGCTTTGTCGTAATCTGGAATATCCATTTATTCCCCTCCTTAAATAAAGGGTCATTTTAAGTTTCCCCACTTTATATATATATTTTCTGAAACATAAATGGTGTGAATGTCAAAAAAAGGTTTATGTGATGATTTGAATAAAAATAAGCGACGGTAACATACTAAAATCAAAATAATGAGGAGGATTAAAATATAATGAAATGGAAATATCTTAGTATCGTAACCGTAGCTGCAATAACTTTGATTGGATGCCAAGCAGGAGATGAAGAAGGACAGAATGGAAATAACACTGACAATGTGGAACAAACAAGATATAATACAAACACCGATGATACAAACAGAAACGATAATAACGCAGATGACATGAGAAACAATGATTTTACAATGGATCGAGATAATGAAACAGGTAACCGTAATAACATGAACAATAATAATAACAACAATAATAATGATAACGAAACTCGGCAGAACAGGTATGATGTTGCAGATGAAGCTGCAGAGCGTATAACAGACAGAGTTAATGGTATTGACCAAGCATATGTATTAACTACAGATGAAAATGCTTATGTTGCCGCTGTTTTAGACACTAACAACAATAATAATGGAACTAACAACAATGGCACTAACGGTATGACCGGAAACAATAATAACAACAATAACAATAACAATAATACGAATAACATTACGAATGGTAATGAGGGTAACGAGTTAACAGATGAAGTTAAAGAAGAGATTGCTGATATTGTAAAATCTGTTGATGCAGATATCGATAATGTTTATGTTTCCACCAACCCAGATTTTGTTGATCTAACAAATAACTACGTAGATGATACAAATAATGGTGAGCCGATTGAAGGATTTTTTGATCAAATGGGGAATATGATTGAACGACTATTCCCACAAAATAGGTAACTATTACTATCAATAAAACGAGTAACTCATGTCCCTGAGTGCTCGTTTATTTTTTTGTAAAAATGTGCAACATATGATATACTTCATCATATAATTCATAGTAATCATAGTAAAAAACTATGATTTAATAAACGGCATGGAGTTGACTTAAATGGGACGTGAATTTCTTGATTTATTTGATAATTGGGCAACAACATATGACGATAGTGTAGCTGGTCAAGATCCGCAATATCAGGCTGTTTTTGCAAATTATGAAGTTATTTTAAATAAAGTTACCGAAAATTCTTATGGGAATATTCTGGAGTTTGGTGTTGGTACTGGGAATTTAACGGAGAAGCTAATAAATGCTGGTCACCAAGTATTTGGTATTGAACCTTCACAGGCAATGAGAAAAATAGCAGCAGAAAAGCTACCTAACCTTCATTTAATGGAAGGTGATTTTATTTCCTTTCCCAAACCTACACTACCAATTGATACGATTGTAAGTACGTATGCATTCCATCATTTAACAGATGAAGAAAAAGAAGTGGCGATTAAGCAATATGCAGATATGCTACCACAAGCAGGTAAGATTGTTTTTGCTGATACTATGTTTGAGGATGAAGATGTAAAAGAAAAAATCATTGAAGAGGCCAATAAACATCAATTTTATAATTTATCTGAAGACCTAAAACGAGAGTATTATCCAACGAAAGAAGTGTTGCAGAACATTTTCTTAGACCATAACTTTGGTGTATCATTTAAACAAATGAATGATTTTGTTTGGTTAATCATAGCTAATAAAAAGGAATAAAAGCTAAAAGGGGAGATTTACATGGTAAAGAAAATGAATGTAGAAAGTTTTAATCTGGATCATACGAAAGTTAAAGCACCATATGTAAGGTTAGTTGGCGTAACAGAAGGTTCCAATGGTGATAAAGTTTACAAGTACGATATTCGATTTAAACAACCGAATCAAGAACATATGGAAATGGCTGGTCTGCATTCGATTGAACACTTAATGGCAGAGAATATTCGTAACCATATGGATAATGTATTGGACATCGGCCCAATGGGCTGCCAAACAGGCTTTTATTTAGCAATTTTAAATAATGATAATTATGATGAAGTATTAGATACATTAGAAAAGACATTAGAAGATGTCCTTGAAGCTGAAGAAGTTCCTGCATGTAATGAGGTGCAATGTGGCTGGGCTGCTAGCCATAGCCTAGATGGGGCTAAAGAAATAGCTAGAGAAATGTTAGAACATCGAAATGAATGGCACGAAGTCTTTTAAAGAATTTGGGAATATGAGGCGAGGAAATATGGCAATTTACCGTTCAGTTAAAGAATTAATTGGTGGGACTCCTTTGTTTGAGATATCACAATTTCCGTTACCACAAGGGGTTCGTTTGTTTGCAAAGCTGGAATATTATAATCCCGGTGGCAGTGTGAAAGACAGGCTTGGTGTGGAGCTAGTAAATGATGCGTTGAATCGTGGTGTTCTAAAAGAAGGTGGTACCATAATTGAACCAACTGCTGGAAATACTGGGATTGGCTTAGCTTTAGCTGCATTAGATAAAAATATTTCTGTATTATTTTGTATTCCAGAGCATTTTAGTATGGAAAAACAAATAATCATGCAAGCATTAGGAGCACAAATTGTTCATACTCCTAGAGAAACGGGCATGATTGGAGCTATCGAAAAAACCAATCAATTGTTAAAGGAGATTCCAAACAGTTTTTCACCTCAGCAGTTTGCAAACCCCGCAAATCCAAATGCGTACTACAAAACGATGGCACCAGAAATTTGGACTGATTTAAATGGGGGAATAGATGTATTTGTTGCTGGTGCTGGAACTGGTGGTACGTTTATGGGGAGTGCACGTTACTTGAAGGAAAAAAATCCAGCAGTCAAAACAGTGATTGTTGAACCAGTTGGATCCATCATTGCTGGCGGTGAGCCTGGACCACATAAAACGGAAGGTATTGGTATGGAATTTTTACCGGAATATATGGATCGTTCTTATATGGATGCCATTCATACCGTTTCTGATGACCATGCATTTAAAATGGTAAAACAATTAGCTGAAAAAGAAGGACTTCTTGTTGGGAGCTCCTCTGGTTCAGCAATGTATGCAGCTTTGCAAGAAGCCAAAAACGCTGAGCCAGGAGAAACACTTGTAACGGTTTTTCCTGATGGTAGTGATCGATATTTAAGTAAAAATATTTACGCTGATGTAACGTAAAATAGATACTTAACATGAAGGAGAATTTATATGCGAGCAAAAACAAAAATGATTCATGGTGGAATTACTGGGGATGAACAAACTGGTGCTGTATCTGTACCGATATATCAAGTGAGCACGTATAAACAAGACCATGTTGGTGAGCACCGTGGCTATGAATATTCACGAACTGGAAATCCAACAAGACACGCTTTAGAACAAGTGATTGCAGATTTAGAAAATGGAGCATCGGGATTTGCATTTGGTTCAGGGATGGCAGCCATAACCTCAGTTATGATGCTTCTTGATGCAGATGATCATGTTGTCATGACTGACGATGTGTATGGTGGTACGTATCGTTTAATGACAAGTGTTTTAAATCGATTTAACCTAGATCACACATATGTGGATACAAGTTATCCAGAAAAAGTGGAAGCAGCTATTACAGAACGTACGAAAGCATTATATATTGAAACACCTACAAATCCATTATTAAAAATAACGGATATTAAGAAGATGACAGAAATTGCAAAAAAACACGATTTACTCTTAATTGTTGATAATACGTTTGCTACTCCATATTGGCAACAACCACTAGACCTTGGGGCAGATATCGTATTACACAGTGCAACGAAATATATCGGTGGTCATAGTGATGTAGTAGCTGGACTTGTAGTAGTTAATGCAACAGATCTGGCTAAACAAATTCATTTCATTCAAAATTCAGTTGGTGGTGTATTAGGGCCGCAGGATTCCTGGTTGTTAATGCGTGGAATAAAGACGCTTGCATTACGGATGGAAGCAATTGAGAAAAACGCACACAACATCGTAGAATTTTTACAGGCTCATGATAAGGTATCAACGATCTATTATCCTGGTATGGAAAATCATCATGGTCACGATATCGCAAAGCAACAAGCTACCGGATTTGGGGGAATGATATCGTTTGATGTTGGTAGTGGCGAACGAGCAGATGAAGTGTTAGACCGGGTTCGTTATTTTACACTAGCTGAAAGTTTAGGAGCAGTTGAAAGTTTAATTTCAGTACCTGCTAAAATGACGCATGCTTCTATTCCACCCGAAAGAAGAGCTGAACTTGGTATTACAGATGGTTTGATCAGGGTTTCAGTTGGAATTGAGGATAGTGCAGATTTAATAGAAGATTTGGCAGAAGCTTTAAAATAGGGAGGGACGGCTGTTACTGGCCGTCCTTTTTCTTATCGGCTACGTGAAATTTATGATATGCTAATAGAAATAAATGATGTATGGAGGAAATGAATATGAGCGAAAACGTATTGAATTATTTAGCTGAAAACCGTGACCAATTGTTACAGAAATTAAATGAGTTTTTAACCATTCCAAGTGTCAGTACCGATCCAGTACATAAAAAAGATATTAAAAAAGCAGCAAATTTTATGGAAGCATACTTAAATGAAATTGGTTTTGATAAAGTAGAACAGCAAGATACTGGTGGACATCCATTGGTATATGCCGAGTATAATCAGGCAGGACCAGACGCGCCGACTGTTTTATTTTATGGACATTATGATGTTCAACCCGTAGATCCATTAGAACTTTGGGATAGTGATCCTTTTAAACCTGAAATACGTAATGGACGATTATATGCAAGAGGTTCAAGTGATGATAAGGGGCAAGTATTTATGCATCTTGCTGTTTTTGAAGCATTCATGAAAACAGAAGGTAAGCTGCCGTTAAATGTTAAAGTGTGTATCGAAGGTGAAGAAGAGATTGGCAGCGAAAATTTATATAAAATTCTTCATGATAAAAAGGAAGCATTTCAAGCAGATTTCGCAGTAATCTCTGACTCAGGAATGGTTGCTAAAAATCAGCCGACGATTCTGTACGGGTTAAAAGGCTTTACAGGAATTGAAATTAACGTCACTGGACCTGATCATGATTTGCATTCTGGAATGTATGGTGGTGCGGTTAAAAATCCGATTATGGCGCTCACACAGATTTTAGCTTCTATGAAAAATGAAGAAGAAGTGATTACAGTAGATGGGTTTTATGATGGAGTAGAGCCATTAGCTGATGAAGAACGCGAATTAATTAAACAGGTAAATGGTGAGGACTATAAGGAAGCAACTGGTATAAACGAAACAGCTTCAGAAAAAGGATATACTGCTAAAGAACACACAATGGCACGACCGACGTTTGAAATAAACGGTATTTATGGTGGTTATCAAGGAGAAGGTACCAAAACAATTATTCCTTCATCCGCTACTGCTAAAATTACATGCCGGCTTGTACCAGGACAAGACCCAACAAATATTCAGCAGTTACTTGTAGATCATGTGAAAAAGCATGCACCAGCGAGTGTTAAAGTTGAAGTAGTTAAAGAGAAGCTTTCGGCTAAAGCATATAAAGTAGAACCAAACCATCCTTTAATTGATAGTGCTGCAAAAAGCTATACCAAAGCTTTTGGTAAAGAGACCGTATATGTGCGGATGGGTGGATCCATTCCAGTTGTTGAATGGATTGAAGATATTTATAAGATGCCAATTGTATTACTAGGCTTTGGTACTCCTGAGGATCGATTACACTCCCCAAATGAAAGCTTTCCATTGGACAGCTTTGATAAAGGGATGGAGACATTGGTTTATTACTGGAATGAAGTCAACAATAAGTAATAAGGATTTTATAAAATTCTCCCTGTACAAGTGGGGAGATTTTCTTTCGTTTTTTAGAACAATTACGAGGGAACTGTAAAAGAAAGAAAAATAATAGAAGGTTTATGGAGGGTTTAATATGAAGTATGCAGTAATTACCGGAGTTTCAAGAGGACTTGGAGAATCTATTGCTACATTATTTTTACAATCAGGAACACACGTTATTGGTATCGCCAGAAGTGAAAATAAACAATTATCACAACTTGCAGAACAACATAATATGATTTATAAACATTACACATGTGACCTTGCAGATACTCATGCTATCGAAAAAACATTCCAAGCTATAAGTGACGATGTCTTTAGAGAAGAACTCACAACACTTTATTTGGTTAATAATGCGGCCGTCCTGGAACCAATGGATCAAGCTATGAATATCAAAAGTGCAGATTTGGCATATCATATGCAAGTAAATACAGTAGCTCCAATGGTGATGACAAATTTATTTATGAAAAAAGTAAATGAAAAGCAAATTCCTTTGATTAGTGTAACGATTTCATCTGGTGCAGCAGAAAGGCCAGTATATGGATGGAGTGCTTACTGTAGTTCAAAGGCAAGTATTAATATGTACACAAAGACTGTTGCACTAGAACAAGAAGAGTTAAATACAGGTACGAAAGTAATTGCATTCAGCCCAGGTGTTATGAATACCGTAATGCAGGAGAAAATACGGGCAAGTTCACACGAAGAATTCATAGAGGTAGATAAATTTAAAGCGTATAAAAAGAACGATTTACTAAAAAGTACGGATACAGTTGGTAGAATTTTAGTTGATATTATGACGGATGAAACAGGTTTAATAAATGGGAAAATTTATAATGTGAAAGATTATATTTAACAAACATTCTAATTGGAGAATATATTTTCTTTCCAAGTTAATTTTATGAACAAACGCCCTTCCCAATCCTTTTTGCCCTGCATAGTTTATAGAGATATCGAAAACCAGGAGGGAATTATATGAGTGGAGTTGGAGCAGCAGGCTACGGTTCAGGTTTTGCACTATTAGTCGTGCTTTTTATTTTGCTAATCATCATCGGAGCTTCTTATGCAGGTGGTTACGGTGGAGGATACGGCGGATATTAATAAATAATAAAGAAATGCAGAGGATAACTTCCTCTGCATGTTTAGTATTTAAAACAATTGATGGTCATTTGCTGCTATTTTTTTGTGAAGCAGTTTATGGACAACTCCTATGACGATTAATAAACTAATCAGCAGAAAAATAGAGCTACTAGCAAGACCTTGAATGGCATCTATATTCCAAAGTACTAAGACAATTATACCAAATGCTCCAAATTCAATTAGCAAAGCAATCAGTCCCATGAATCTTGCTTTAAAAACTTCTTGTTCATCGCTCCAATTTAATTTTGGTTCCAGGAAATCGAGATATGTCCCCATAACACTTGTGAACCAACTTGCAGTTAAAACAAGAATCAACCACATTATGATAGTGATTAATGGTATTTTTAGGAGAAAAATAAATACGATTAGAAATAATCCAATTGTTAACAGATTTATAATCCAAGCAGTAGCAATTTTACTGAAAAAGACCTGCTTTGGATCTAATGGGAGAAATAAATTTGTATGCCAGTTCTTCCCCTCTCTTGATATAGAGGATATTGAAGTAGCATTTGATCCCAGAATGAAGATCGTTACAATGAATAGTAGTAGAATGCTTTGTTTTGCTGAAAATGAGTCCATAAATCCTGCAAGGGAGTTATTGTTCATATCTAGCATTAATATAATAACAATAAAAACGGGCGCAAATAGACTTTGAATAACACATTGCATCAAAAAGGTAGGCGTACGAAAAATAATACGTAATTCCTTCTGTATATAGAGAATCCAAACTGGCTGACTGGTGATTTTTTTGAACAGCTTTTTCTCGGAAACTTTTCGTTTATTCCCTGTTTGAATACCTAAAACACCTTTAAAGTAAACTAATTGTCCCAGCCAAATGAATAAAAGAAACATCCCCATACTTACGGTAATCATTACTATAAAAAAGAGAAGTCCTTCCCACATTGCAGCGCTAGCAAGTGCCTTCGTACTGAAGAATGCTGGTGGGTAAAATGCTGTGGCCATGTTGAGAAGTGTATCCTGTTCCTGCAAAAAATCTGCAAAATTATCGATAACAGCAGTTGAGTTAGTATTTAAACGTATGAAGACATTTAATAAGATAATAAACACTAACATAAGAATGCCTGCGAATACTTTTGAGCGGTCTTTATTTTTAGCAATGTTTACATATCGCATCATGACCATTAAGAGTATAGATGCAATCGTAAAAGGGATAATAGGAAGTACTAAAAATAGCAGGAATCCATATAGGTAATATAAGATTGATGCATCGCTTATGTTACCGTAGAAAAAAAACGCTGGCAGAAAAAAAGCACTTGCAATTAAGTATAAATAAAGAAATGGTCCTGCTGCTTTTCCGAGTAATATCTGGTACGGTTGAAGAGGAAAAGGGATAAATGAGGCAATATCCTCAGCAAAATAAAACGCATTTAAAACGGTCATGAAACTGAAAAAAAGCAATACTACATGACTAATCAGAAATAAAATTCCTAATATAAGTGATTCCTGATTATAAGGTTGTAAAGCCTCGTGTAACACAGATATTATGTTTCCAACCATATTGATGTAAAGAAAGAAAACAGGCAACAAAAAAAGGCCAACTATTATGTACAACCATGTTCGGGCATCTGATTTACCAGCCCTGGAGTATTGCATCTTTAGCATCGTTTTTATTAGTATCCATGTCTTATTCATCAGTGGTCAACTCCAAAAATACTTGCTCTAGTGATTGATCTGATTGGAACTGTTCGCGCATTTCACCCATATCTCCATAAAATATTAGCTTCCCATTATTAATAATAGCAACGATATCGCATAATTGTTCCACAACTTCTAATCCATGACTGGAAAAGAAAACTGTATTACCTGCTTTAGCATGGTTGCGCATCATTTCTTTTAACGTAAAAGCTGATTTTGGATCGAGCCCCGTTAAAGGTTCATCTAAAATCCAAATATTAGGGTCGTGCAATAGGACACCTGTTACAATGATTTTTTGGCGCATCCCATGTGAATATGTTTGAATATAATCATCTAATGTATTATAAATATCAAATTGTTGGGTTAGGGTTTCTATTCTTTTTTTGAGTAAATCTTTTGGAACTTCAAATATATTTCCAATAAAATTTAAGTACTCAATACCTTTTAATCGCAAAAACATGTCTGGCTGATCGGGCACATAACCGAATATTTTTTTAGCTTCTAGTGTATTTTTTGCAATATCAAAACCATTGATCGATATAGAACCTTCATCAATTGGTAATATGCCTGTCATCATTTTAATGGTTGTAGATTTTCCTGCTCCATTTGGGCCGAGGAACCCAACAATTTTCCCGTCAGGAATGGTGAAATCTAAAGTATCAATTGCATGTCTATGACCAGCAAAGTGTTTACTGACTTGCTTGATCTCAATCATCGTACTCCCTCATTTCTGGATTTCTTATTATGGAATTAGTAGTATAGAACACAACTAACTTTTATTTTATGGTACACTTTATGATGGATTAATATTGAGGAAATCGTAGCTATTGTTATTATTCTAACATACAATAAAACGTGTTTTGATGAAACGAAGAAGGGAAGAAAAAATATGATAACACGAAAAAGCAAACGAGAAATTGAGAAAATGCAATTGGCTGGTGATCTTTTAGTTAAGTGTCATAAGGAAATTGCCAAGATGATTAAGCCAGGTATTTCAACAATGGAAATTGATACATTTGTAGAGAAATTTTTAGAAAAACATGGTGCAACACCAGAACAAAAAGGATTCAGCGGATATCCATATGCAATTTGTGCATCTATTAATGATGAGATCTGTCATGGTTTTCCGCGTGAGGAGAAACTAGTTGACGGTGATTTAGTAACCATTGATATGGTAGTGAATCTAAACGGTGGATTAGCAGACTCGGCTTGGACATACGCTGTTGGTAATATTGACGAAAAAGGGAAACGACTATTAGAAGTAACAAAAACGTCCTTAGATAAAGGGATTGAGCAAGCCCAAGTAGGTAATCGAATTGGAGATATTGGCTATGCCATCCAGAAATATGCAGAAGGAGAAGGGTTTTCTGTCGTACGTGATTTTACCGGTCATGGCATTGGACCAACGATACACGAGGAACCACATATCCCTCACTTCGGACTGCCAAATAAAGGGCTTCGATTAAAAGAAGGTATGGTTGTTACCATTGAACCAATGATTAATGAAGGTAGCTGGCGTAGTCAAATGGATGATAATAATTGGACTGCAAGAACAATTGATAAAGGACGTTCTGCACAATTTGAACATACTATAGTCATTACAAAAAATGGACCATTAATAACAACCGATCAAGATAAGTAATTCTTTTGGGGGAGTGTCTCATGCGCATTGTATCTATTTGTCCAAGTAATACAGAAATCGTGGAATATTTAGGCAAGGCTGATTTATTAGTTGGTGTGGATAACTTTTCAGATTGGCCAAAATCGGTATTACAATTGCCAAAAGTAGGACCTGATTTATCCATAGATATGGAAAAAGTAGCGGCATTAGAGCCGGATTTAGTATTGGCTTCGTTGAGCGTTCCAGGCATGGAAAAAAATATAACAGCACTAGATGAGAAGAATTTACCATATATTATACTAAATCCAAATTCACTTGTGGAAATCGGAGAAGACATAAGAAAAGTAGGAATTGCCTTAGGTAGTGAGGAGTTAGGTGAGGAGAAGTCCGCAGAATTTCTTCGGGAAGTTGTGACTTTTCGTTCAAAAGCTTCTGATCAAATCAATAAACCAACGATATATTGGGAATGGTGGCCTAAACCAATTTTTACCCCGGGAGCAGTTAATTGGTTAACAGAAATCAGTGCATTGGCTGGAGCGGAGAATGTATTTGCAACTGAAGATGTAGCAAGCGTTCAAACCGATTGGGACGATGTTAAAATGCGAAATCCAGATCATATTTGTATGGTGTGGGTTGGCGTGAAGGAAGAGAAAATGAATCCAAAGCTATTGTTGAAACGACCAGGCTGGAGCGAGATGAAGGCCATTCGTAGTGGCAATATTCATGTGTTGGAAGAATCGCTTTTTTGCAGACCATCGCCAAGGTTGCTTGAAGGACTAAGGAAATTGGTTGATGTTATTAATAGGTAGAGGCTGTCTTGTTAAGATAGTCTCTTTTTATATGGGCTTTATGTGATTTTGTGTAGACGGATGAAGGAAGATGATCGGTTTTCCAGGCTGTTGATCGAAATTCACGGCTGTCGATCGAAATTCCAGGTGTCCTTGATCGATTACGGGGGTTGCTTGATCGAATATCATGTCTGTTGATCGAAATTCACGGCTGTCGATCGATTTCCAGGTGTCCTTGATCAATTACGGGGGTTGCTTGATCGAATATCATGTCTGTTGATCGATTTTCGAGGCTGTCGATCGAATTCCAGGTGTCCTTGATCGATTACGGGGGTTGCTTGATCGAATATCATGTCTGTTGATCGAAATTCCCGGCTGTCGATCGATTTCCAGGTGTCCTTGATCAATTACGGGGGTTGCTTGATCGAATATCATGTCTGTTGATCGATTTTCGAGGCTGTCGATCGAATTCCAGGTGTCCTTGATCGATTACGGGGGTTGCTTGATCGAATATTATGTCTGTTGATCGATTTCCCAGGCTATCGATCGAAATTCACGGCTGTCGATCGAATTCAAGGTGTCCTTGATCGATTACAGGGGTTGCTTGATCGAATATTATGTCTGTTGATCGATTTTCGAGGCTGTTGATCGAAATTCAGTGCTGCCGATCGAAATGCTGTCAGCCCATTTAAACAAAAAAAGAAGATTCTCTGCCTTCAGCAGAAAATCTCCCTCCATCCTCGCTTCTTACATGTTATCGATTCAAAGCTCTTCCCCCAAAAACTATCGTTATTACTGGGCTTAACAAACAGAAGAATGCAAATGGTAAATACGTCAGCACGGGGACACCTAGCACGTCTGCGATAAATACACCACAGACGCTCCATGGTACGAGTGGATTTATAACAGTCCCTGCATCTTCTAATGTTCGTGATAATGCCTTATTGGATAGTCCTGCTTTTTGGTATATACTTTTATACGTTTCACCTGTAAGCATAATGGATAAATATTGTTCACCTATCAATACATTCACTCCTATTGCTGTCGCTGCAGTAGAAACGATAATAGTACGGACTTGCTGCAGTTTTTCTTTGAAAGCATACAAAATTGATGGGATAATACCTGTTACAAACAGCAGCCCGCCAAATCCCAGTGCTAATATAACAAGTGAGACCGTAAACAGCATGCTATTTATACCGCCTTTAGTAAGCAGTTCATTGACGGGCTCGAATGCTGTGTCAGCAGTATAACCGTTAAACCAGATCGACCAAATATCAGACCAAGTAAGTCCACTTATTATACGAGCAAGTAATGTTGCTATCGAGCTTGAGAGAGCAAGAGCAATAAATGCTGGTATTTTGAAAATAGTTGAAAATACAAGTATCACCAATGGTAACCATGAAGTCCAGTGCATTAAACCAGTTGACTCGAGTGCTGCTTGATACTCCCCAACTGCCTCAAGTGGCATGGTCTCGTTTGGTGATAAAATGACAAATAAGATGAAGGTAATAATAAACGCTGGAATGGTTGTTAAGCTTATATGTTTGATATGCTCAAATAAATCAACTTCCACAATAGTGGAGGCAAGGTTTGTCGTATCAGACAATGGCGACATTTTATCTCCAAAAAATGCTCCTGAAACAATTGCACCTGCCGTGATGGCCATGGACGCATCAAGTGCACTGGCCATACCGATAAATGCAACTCCGATTGTTGCTGTTGTTGTTAAAGAACTTCCAAGAGACACACCAATAATTGCGGTGATCGCAAATACAATCGCATAAAACCAAGTGCCACCAATGAAAGAAAACCCCGAATTAATCAGAATAGGAATCGTTCCACTAATCATCCAACTGCTTATTAATACACCAATTAACAGGAATAAAAACACAGCACCCATGCCTGATTTGGCACCGGCAACCATGCCCTCTTCCAACGATTTAAAAGTTATATTTTTAACTAATCCATACGCAACTAGTGAAAATATTCCAATCAAGATGGGAATGTGTGGGACTGTTTCCAAACCAATGATAAAATAACTGATGAGACCTATGATAGCAATAAATAAGATAATGGATTCACTTAATAATGGGTGATGCTTCGGGTTGATTGGAAACATGTTTTTTCCTCCTTCTTAGCTGTTTGTACATATAAAAAAGCTTCATCCCTAAAATAGGGACGAAGCTTTCTCCGCGTTACCACCCTGATTGTTGAACGTGATTTCGCTCAACCTCTCAAAAAATATCCGTTAAATTCCGAATGTGTAATTCAATTATGCTATGCCAGAGCTTTCACCATACCACTCTGTCTCTAGTTGCTGCTTGTTAGATAATTTACTTCGCATTCTTGGATCGTCGTTTATAATTTAAAATGTTACTATGAATATACATGGTATAATCTTTAGTTGTCAATATTTTTTCTATGAAAGAGTTTCAATTTCATTTTATGACAAAATCAGTTATAATAGTTTGAATTATTTAACCAAAGGGAGAACGATAATAGTGGAGAAAGCAGCTATACATAAAAATAATTCACCCTCTATACATATGATTCGAAAAGGTATTGCGGCAGGCTTCCCCATCATGCTCGGTTATATGCCGATTGCGATAACATTTGGCGTTTTGGCGAAACAAGCAGGTATGTCATTGATAGAATTGACATCCATGAGTGTTTTAGTTTTTGCTGGTGCAAGCCAATTTATGGGTGCCAATATGATCGCAGTGGGTGCTGGGGCAATTGAAATTATTGTCGCTACATTTGTACTTAATTTTCGTCATTTTGTGATGAGTTTGTCGTTTATGAATCGCTTGAGGGGTATTGGACTAAACTGGAAGGTTCCTTTATCATTAGGGTTAACTGATGAAACATTTGCAGTGTCTTCTTTACATACGGAAGAAGCAAAAATGGAAAAAGGGCCACTATTTTATACAGCCTTAATTTTGACGGCATATTCGTCATGGATCGTGGGTTCATTTTTAGGCGGAGTACTTGGGGAAGTAATTCCTGAAATACTAAGTCAAAGCATGGGGATTGCTCTATATGCCATGTTTATTGGGCTTTTAGTTCCGTCTGTGAAAAAAGAAATAAGAGTAGGACTGATTGCTATCATAGCTATGTTGATCAATTTACTGTGTAGCCAGGTCATGAGTGATGGTTGGGCGATCGTGCTTGGTACCGTATTAGGCGGCTTAAGTGGAATATATTTACTGAAGGAGGATAAGCCATGATTTTTGCAATCATAATTGGAATGTCACTTGCTACTATGATTCCAAGAATTATACCAGCTTACATTGTTGATAAGCTGCAGTTTCGTGATTGGGTAAATCGTTGGTTGAATGCCATACCGTTTGCAGCTTTAGGAGCGCTTATTTTCCCAGGTATCTTAACGGTTAAGCCTGATCAGCCCCACATTGGATTACTTGGTGGGATAGTAGCAATTGTGTTAGCGTATTTTGGGTTAAATGTAATCGTCGTCTTATTAGGAGCTATTGCAACTGTATTTTTATTATCGATGTAATTCAATAAATATATAAAGATTGATTACAAGGGGGATAGGTATGTTTTCTATTCGTAAGGCAGTATATGAAGATGCAGAGGACATTGCGGAAATCCATGTAAGTAGCTGGAAAAGTACTTATACTGAGTTACTAGATGAAAAAGATATTTCTAATATTACGTATGAAAATCGAAAAACATTGTGGGAAACAATATTGCGCATGCAAAAAAAAGAACAATGTACGTTTGTAATCTACAAGAATGATAATCATAAGATTGTTGGATTTGTTTCTGGAGGGCCTGAACGTACGAAACGATTTGAATACGATACAGAAATATATACGATATATTTATTAGATGAATTTCAGAAGATGGGGTTAGGGGCTCGTTTGTTGAAAGTTTTTGCTGAAGAGATGATGGAACTTGGCTACAAATCTATATTGGTTTGGGTACTAAAGCAGAATCCATCGAGCAGGTTTTATGAGCGGTATCATGCAAGTCCTGTTGGCGAAGAAGAAATCACTTTAGGGGAAGGTACTTATAAGGAAACTGCATATGGATGGGAAAATATTAATGGTTTATTACGTTTATTGAAATAAGGCTGTCGACATGACAGCCTTATTTTTGTACTCCTGATTTTAGGAAACTATGTGTAAGCCACATCCAGTTTCAACGTACAAGACAAGGAATGCTTCGACAGCGAAATATCACACGAAGAAAAAGCGGACTTTTTTTAGAGGACGTACTATGCCGATGACGCCATATGGAAGATTGACATAACCACCGATTTGCACGGCAACGTAAACCCACCCGCGATGCGTGGACGCAAGCCATACGTCGCTAAACGGGCGCTTCAAAGCTTTTGTTCATTCATAAGGTTCAATATGAATATGGGCATGCATTATATTGTGCTTGTGAGCAAGATGATTTTCAATTCGATCGGTAATATCATGACCTTCTTGAACGTTTAACTTCGAGTCAACCAAAATGGTAATTTCGATAAATTCCTGATTGCCATGGATACGTCCTTTAACGTCAATTACCTTTTTTACGTCAGGATTTCTCTCAATACTAGTTCTTATCTTTTTAATTTGCTTTTCATCGAATCCATCGGTCAATGTGTGTGTAGAATCTTTAAATATATCCCAAGCTGTTTTGCATATAATGATACCGACTAATAGTCCTGCTAACGGATCAAGCCAGTATAAGCCAAACTGGGAACCGATTATTCCGACGAATGCACCAATACTAACGAGTGCATCAGAACGATTATCCTGCGCGGCGGCATATAAAGAGGAGCTTTGTATCTTACGAGAAAGCCGTAAATTATATCTATAAACAATAAACATAATAATTGCTGCACCTAAGGCTGTCCATGCAGTTAGCATACTAGGTTGTCCAATCTCATTTGTAACAATCGTTCTAAATGTGCCAAATATAACTTGAATTCCTACCGTTACCATAATGAATGCTGCGAATAACGAAGCAACAGTTTCTGCACGATAATGGCCATAATGATGATCCTCATCTGGTGGTTTTCTTGAAATCTTTAGTCCAATTAATACGGCGATAGAAGCGACCACGTCCGTTGAATTGTTTAATCCATCTGCACGTAATGCTTCAGAGTCACCTAAGTGAGCAATAATTAGTTTGGTTACTGCTAAAAAAAGGTAAGCAACAATGCTGATCAACGCACCCTTTTCTCCTTTTTTTAAATTATCTGCATGACTCATCCAATGGCCTCCATCTTTTTCCTATAACAAGTTCGATATCATATTCTACCAAAGTAGTATATGGTGGGTCTAGAGAAACATTCAAGCACCTAGTAATATGTATTGTTTCATGTAAAGTAAGTTTCATTAGTGAAAAATCTAGGAAAGTGCCTAAAGCCTGCAAAGTATAAAAAGTAATGGGATTTGAATATAGTGCTATGCGTTTTAGGACCACCATTGATCGCAGTATTAATGAAACAAGACCTAATCTAGGATGGTTAGTTTGCTGACACTCTTTGCACTTGGTGTTGGTGTACTTGTATATAAAAAATAATCCGTGATATATGTAACTTTTTTGTTAATTTTTGTTGCAATTATTCTAAAAATTTAGGATAATAGAAAAAAGGAACAAAGGGGAGTGTTCCATGAAACAGCAAAAATTAGTGTATCGTTTCTATCGGTATGATGGAAAAACACTTCATGCAAAAAGAGAAATCCCATTTGAATTAAAACTATCGTCAAGATTGATATTAGATGAAATATGCTTTAATTGGAATAAAAACGTGTTAGAATCAGCAATAAACAGCTCCATTGATAAAGGGGATAAAGAAGCCTTTATACAATTAAGTGAAGCTTATAAACATTTTATTTGGGAGTAACATACCAAAAACTTTTATAGTGGCCTTACCGTAGTTTGGTGAGGCTATTTTATTGTGACTATTTACAAGGGGGAGAATATGGAACAGGATAAGGTAATTATGAAGAGACAGAACAAGATATTATTTTACATTTTATTATTCTCATTATCTTTAGGAGTCGGTACACAAATTATCGTTGGTGCACCAAAGGAAAACTTTATCGCACTTGGTGTAGGTGGTACTATAAGTGTGGGACTAATAGGTCTTTTGCACTTTAAAAATAAATTTATACAAACTATTCCTTATTTAGCTATTATCAGTTTATCGAGTATTGCATTTATGATTATTATTAGTTCTGATTACGTAACGAACATGTTGTTTACATTTTATATTTTAGCAGTAGCAGCAATATCACTCTCATTAAGGGTTTTAGTTACGGGAGGAGTTTTAGGTCTCTCCTTACTTACATTTTTTATTATTGAAAAAGGGGAAGTTGTTGGGATTGACGGACGAGCAACAGCAATTACGATTGTATTTTTTATATTAGTATTTTCCGTGTTAGTTATCCAAGTTAAAGTTGCACGTCAATTTTTAACGAATGCACAAGAGGCACTTCTAGACAGTGAAAAAAGATCCAATGAACAAAAAAGACAAACAGAAATCGTTCAAACCAGTGCAAAGAATGTACAATCTCAAATGGGAATTATTGAACAGGATAGTAATTTGAACAGCCATTCCATGCAGGAGATGCGTCAAGCTTTTCTGGAAATTGCCTCAGCAAGTCAAAATCAAACAGAAACGGCAACTGATATTTCATCTAGTACAGATAGAACGAATAAATTATCAGAAAAGATGATTACTTCTTTTTCAAAGAGTACCCAAGATGGGGAAGAACTACGTGCATTATCGTTACAAGGTCAGCAATCGATGGAAAATCTGTCTGGCACAATGGAAGGTTTTCAATCATCTTTTGAACAACTGCGTGTAAATATGGAAAACTTAGTCCAAAAAATGAATGAAAATAACACGTTTACGTCTAAAATTCAAGATATCGCAGAACAAACCAATTTGTTAGCGTTGAATGCAAGCATTGAAGCTGCCCGGGCTGGTGAATCGGGAAAAGGTTTTGCAGTTGTTGCTGGTGAGGTACGTAAATTAGCTGAAGTATCACAACAAACAGCAGAACAAATTAGAACGAATTTGATATCTATTGAAGACGATGCTAAAGAAGCCCAGCAAGAGGTTAACAGCAATAAAGCACTACTGCAAAAGAGTACTGAAATTGTGGATATATCGAAGGTGAATTTTGCTAAAATAACAAAGCAATTAGCTAACTTTATCCATTATCTTGGTTATCTCAGAAAACAGGCCACTGAGATTCAATCGTCATCAGAAACCATTGATAAATCGGTAGATAGCTTAGCTTCAATCATAGAGGAAACAACCGCAACTATTGAGGAGTTGGAAGCGATGGTAGATGATCAAGTTAACCGTATGACGAATTTAGCTGCGGCAATTGAAGAGACAAATCAAACAGCAGCCGCATTGGAAAAACCGCAGTAAATTAATTAACAAAATTTTACCTAGATTTGTCCTAAATTTTACACTTCTTTGATATGCTTAATAAAACGAATATGGGGGCATGATATGAGTAATAAAAAAACAGTTCGTAGTTGGATGATGTATGACTTTGGTAACTCAGCATTTGCGACTGTTATTATGGCTGCAGTGTTGCCTGTATTTTACTATGATGTAGCTGCTGTAGGTCTTGATGATTTGTTAGCGGAGAGTTATTGGGCATACTCACAGTCAATTGCAGTGCTGATCGTTGCCATAATGGCTCCTTTTCTAGGTGCAATAAGCGACTTTTCGGCTGCTAAAAAAAAGTTCTTACGTTTCTTTGCCTTTATGGGAATAGTTGCAAGTATTTTATTATCCTTTGTAGGTGAAGGGGATTACATATTTGCATCGTTACTATTAATTGTTGGAACGATAGGGTTCTCAAGCGCTAATATATTTTATGATGCATTTCTGCCAGAAATTGCTGATGAAGAAGATATTGATAAGGTATCAGCTTCAGGCTTTGCCTATGGATACATTGGTGGGGGAGTATTATTAGCAATCAATATCTTGATGATTATAAAGTTTGAATGGTTTGGGATTCCTAATGCAACTGTTGCTAGTCAATTGTCATTTGCATTAGTAGGGATATGGTGGTTCATTTTTTCCATACCTCTATTTAAAAATATTCATGAGGAAAAGAAAGCACCCACCAAACGTGACAAATCGTATATTAGGATTGGGTTTTCTCGTGTTACGACCACATTTAAGGAAATTAAGCAATACAAGCATTTATTACTATTTTTATTAGCTTTCTGGATGTACAATGATGGTATTTCCACTATTATTAAAATGGCGACTATATACGGAAGAGGAATAGGGATCGACCAGAACTCTCTGATTATAGCATTATTAATTACACAGTTTGTTGGGATTCCCTGTACGTTTTTCTTTGGTTGGTTAGCTAAAATTATATCGGCTAAAAGAGCGTTGTACATTACCCTTTTCGCCTATTTAGGCATCGTTATTTTAGGGTATTTTATGACCACTGCACTGCATTTTTATTTACTTGCAATTTTTGTAGGATTAGTTCAGGGTGGAGCCCAATCTTTAAGTAGATCTATTTTCGGTAGAATGGTTCCAGATAATCGACATGCTGAGTTTTTTGGATTCTATGGTATCTCCGCAAAGTTTGCTGCCATTTTCGGACCATTTTTATTTGGGTTTATCGGACAGATAACTGGTTCAAGCAGATTGGGAATTATCTCATTAGTGGTCTTCTTTATCGGTGGAATTATACTGTTAAAGTTTGTGAATATAGAAAAAGGCATGCAGGATGCAAAACGACAAACGAATTTTGCAGATAAAGTGGACGTAAAACCACAATAGCATATAGCCTCTAAGGAGTGGTTAGTTTGCGTATCAATGGTATTCGAAAAGCATTATATCAATTTGCTAAAATTTTGGGTGATGTAAATGCTGTCAAAAAAGGTAAAGTTGGCAAACGTGTTGGGAGACGAGTTGCAGGTCGAGGTACAGGAAAGCTATTGAGAAAACTCTTTAAATAAGTGGCTGTTTTTTAAAAGATTATTGTTTTTGTCACAATAGATATAAACTGCGACGTAACTTGATGTGACGGTTAACCTACCACTACGGAAATACACTTCGCTTTCACCCATCCGGGTACAAGTGCGACATCTGCTTCGTTTCACTGCGCAGTGTCTTCTACCCGTGGGCGGCTGATGAGCCTCCTCGAGCTAACGCTCTGCGCGGTCTCAACTAGGCCTCTGCTCCCACAGGAGTCTACGTGTATTTCCTCCGCTGTTATTTCCGTTACTGTCGTGGGACTGTATCAGTATTAATAAAACATCTTACCAGTCAGGGTGAGCGGAGGGCGGTGACTCCTGCGGGAACAGCACGTGTCCGAAGACCCCGCTTAGATGCGCCTGCGTCTTCTAGTAACGCTTCGAAGTATGCTTCCTCAGCGCAAGGGAACGAAGAAGATGATTCAAGTAGTACCCTGGCTGAGGCCGTGCCCGCGGAGAGCATCCGCCCGTAGCGATCCCAGACGGCGGCAATAGAAGTAAGCCTAAAGTTACGTCGCAGTTTACATCGACTGCGACATATCAGCAACAAAACTTACAAAATGAGCTTTAAATAAAAAACTCTCAGGTACACGAAAATGTGCGACTAAGAGTTTTCTTTTATTTACTAAACGATGGCATCACTATATTTATTAGATAGGTTTAATGCTAATTGTTTTCCGGTATCATAAGAAATGGAACCGATCAAATCCGATAGAAATTTAGAGGTACGCTCATTTGTGTTCCAATATTCAAGTACTTCAGATAAAATTTCGATTCCTTCTGCACGTCCTTGCTCGTACAATTGAAGGAAGCTTTTCGAACAAGGTTCGTTTGTAGCCGGGTGATACCAGGTTTTTTCTTTTTCGTTTAAATAATCAACATTATCCTTTATTGGTCTATGGGAATAGGAAGAAATAACTGATTTAAACATGGAATTTTTCCATCCATATGGATCTGAAAGCAACTTTAAGGCAAGCTTCATATCCCTGTATGCTTTTTGGATATATTCTGTAGATTCTCGTTTAACCTCCGGGTAGTGCCTCTTTATGGTTGTATGTAGTAAATCAATAATGTCTCTATTTAATGAGAAACCAACATCAATTTCCTTATACACTGGCGCTTTCCAGGTTTTTAAATTATGGTATTTTTCCATCATTGCTGTATCTATTAATACTTCGAGTTTTTGGTGGTTGCTGCCTTCGTATCCAGCCCGGTAGTGAATGTACGGGTGGGCATTTCGGTCTAAAATGTGATGGGTTACAAAACCAAAGACATATGCCTGCACATGAGAATCCATATTTTTTGCAGAAGATATAAGGTCAATTAAAAAATCCCCGCAATGCTTTGTATGCAATTTCATCCCAATTTCGTGAACAGGTTCATCCTTAATCCATGGCCAGAAATTATAATAAAAAAATGGGTCTGGACCCTGTGCACCGAGATTCATATATGTTTCAAGTTGTGTGAATGGATTGGGGTTTTCTATTGTATCAACCACATCTTCACAAAAAAGCATATGGGTCCAAATATTTGGCATTTGAAATCCTCCTTGTGATAAAGCTTATAAATTAAGGCTGTTTTAGTAAAGTTTGTTGCCTTTTGAGAGAATAGATATAAACTGCGACGTAACTTTAGGCTTACTTCTATTGCCGCCTCCGGGATCGCTACGGACCGTGTCTTCCTTATTTTATTATAGTGGAAACTGTTTAAAAATAACTAGTATGAAACTCGTACGTTTTTGTGACTTCCTATTATATTTCCTAATATTGTAACATAATTCCATTTTTCTTATTTTTATATAAAGTATTGATATGATAGGTGATTATCTGCTTAAAAATTTGTTACAATAGGAATTGGTAATAAAGTATGTACATAGGGAGGAAGCAACAAATGGATTATCGTATAGAAAAAGACACTTTGGGAGAAATAGAAGTACCTGCTGATAAATATTGGGGGGCACAAACAGAACGCAGTAAACAGAACTTTCCTATTGGTAATGAAAAGATGCCAAATGAAGTTGTAAAGGCTTTTGCAATCTTAAAAAAGAGTGCTGCAAAGGCAAACAGTGAATTAGGGTTAATGGATGAGAAAAAGGCAGAGGCTATTGCTTATGCTGCTGATCAAGTGATAGATGATAAATTAACGGACCATTTTCCGTTAGTTGTTTGGCAAACAGGTAGTGGAACACAATCTAACATGAACGTAAATGAAGTAATTGCGTTTGTGGGTAATCAGTGGTTAACCGAACAAGGAAGCGATTTGATGCTTCATCCAAACGATGATGTCAATAAATCACAGAGTTCTAATGACACATACCCTACTGCTATGCATATAGCCTCTGTTTTAAAAGTTGAAGATACAGTTCTTCCGGCATTACGTATATTAAAAGAGTCGGTAAAAGTAAAAATGGATGCCTTTCAAGATATTGTGAAAATCGGTCGTACACATTTGCAGGATGCAACTCCACTAACACTTGGACAAGAAGTGAGTGGTTGGCATCGTATGCTTGAGAAATCTGAAAAAATGATTAGTGAGAGCACTAATTACTTGAAAGAGTTGGCTATTGGCGGAACAGCTGTTGGAACTGGGTTGAATGCACATCCTGATTTTTCAGAGAAAGTATGTGAAGCGATTAATGGATTTACGGATAAAGACTTCATATCTGCTCCGAATAAGTTCCACGCATTAACAAGTCATGATGAAACGGTTTATGCACATGGAGCATTAAAGGGACTTGCTGCTGACTTAATGAAGATTGCAAATGATGTACGTTGGTTAGCTAGTGGTCCACGATGCGGTATTGGTGAAATTACAATTCCAGCTAATGAGCCAGGAAGTTCTATCATGCCTGGAAAAGTAAATCCAACTCAAAGTGAATCTGTAACAATGGTTGTAGCACAAGTTATGGGAAATGATGCTACTATTGGTTTCTCGGCTAGTCAAGGTAACTTTGAATTAAACGTATTCAAACCAGTAATTGCATATAATTTCTTACAATCATGCCAAATCCTTGCAGATAGCATGCTTTCATTTGATGAACGTTGTGTTAAAGGCATCGAACCAAATCACGAGCAAATTGAGAAATATTTAAATGACTCATTAATGCTAGTTACTGCATTAAATCCACACATTGGTTATGAAAATGCTGCAAAGATTGCTAAAACGGCATTTAATAATGATTCCACGTTAAAAGAAACGGCTGTGGAACTAGGATTATTAACGGAAGAAAAATTCGATCAATATGTTGATCCAAAAGAAATGACACATCCGAAGTAAATAAACATATAGAAAAACGCTCATTTATCATCATCTTGATAGGAGCGTTTTTTTATTTTTTTATATTCCAAACTAAGCACAATTTACCAACAATATTTCGTGATAAGTTTTCGTAAAATGTGAACAATATAGGTACAGGAGGTGATAAATATGGCTAATAACAATTCTTCTAATCAATTAGTAGTACCTGGAGCACAACAAGCACTTGACCAAATGAAGTTTGAAATTGCTCAAGAATTTGGCGTTAATTTAGGTGCTGATACAACTTCTCGTGCTAACGGTTCTGTCGGTGGTGAAATTACAAAGCGTCTAGTTGCAACTGCTCAACAGCAATTCAGTGGACAACAACCTAAATAAACAATGGCTCGGAAGGGAATCCCCCTTACCTGATAATATGTTTATAGAGGGAAGGTCTTTATCGACTTCCCTCTAATAATGAAACAGTATAATGGTATTATTTACATATTATAGAGAATTATTCATATTTATGAGTTGTTTCTTTACTTGATTCGTTTTTCGTTTTCTGGGTCAAAGAAGTGTACATTGTTCATGTCAAATGCAAGATTGATGTTTTCGCCACCATGAATGTCGGTACGTGAATCAACCCTTGCGATAAAGTCCTGGTCGTTTACTTTTGAATAAAGATAGGATTCTGCTCCCATTAATTCCGCTACATCTATAGTTGCTGTGATTTTGGTATCTGGAGTGGAATCAATAAACACAGGCTCATCATGAATGTCCTCTGGGCGAATTCCCAAAATGATGTCTTTACCTACGAATCCTTGGTTTCGAAGTGTCTTCATTTTACCTTCTGGAACTTTGACTTTAATGTCTTCCATTACAAAATGATTTTCTTCAAGTGTACCGGTAAAGAAGTTCATAGATGGAGATCCGATAAATCCACCAACAAATACATTTTCAGGTGAATCGTAAACTTCTTTAGGAGCACCTACTTGTTGAATAATACCATCTTTCATAACGACAAGTCGCGTTGCCATTGTCATTGCTTCCGTTTGGTCGTGTGTGACATAAATGGTAGTTGTTTGTAAACGACGGTGAAGCTTTTGAATTTCAGCACGCATTTGCACACGTAATTTAGCATCTAGATTGGATAAGGGCTCATCCATTAAAAATACTTTAGCATCACGTACAATGGCACGACCTAACGCTACACGCTGACGTTGTCCACCTGAAAGCGCCTTAGGTTTTCGGTCCAGGTATGCTTCAAGACCTAAAATGTTTGCAGCATTATTAACACGCTGTGCAATTTCATCCTTTTTAAATTTACGTAGTTTTAATCCAAATGCCATATTGTCATAAACACTCATGTGTGGATATAGGGCATAATTTTGGAAAACCATTGCAATATCACGATCTTTTGGTGCAACATCGTTCATTTTTTTATCATTGATGAACAATTCACCATCTGTAATTTCTTCTAAACCAGCAATCATTCTTAAAGTTGTTGATTTACCACAACCTGAAGGTCCAACAAAAACAATAAACTCTTTATCTTGGATATGTAAATTAAAATCGTCTACAGCAGTCTCTTTTTTATCATATATTTTCTGTATATGATTTAGCTTTAATTCAGCCATGTATATTCCTCCATTACAATTATTTATTACATCTATTGTATAAAAGATAAGTTTGGAATGTATATAGTAAACATGCACAAAGAACCTAGAGTCTTTTGTGCATGTTTATGAAAGTATAATTTTTAGTTGTCTTGTTCAGCTTTCAACCCCAAAATTGCCAGGTACACAGTTACTGCCTGATGGAATTGCCGAACATCAATTCCGGTTATGTCGATAAATTTATCAATCCGGTATTGCAGACTATTGCGATGCATGTACAGTTCCTTTGCTGTAACCGAAATGTTTAAATTACACGCTATAAACGTTTCTATTGTCTTTAGAAGTTCTTCATCATCTTTAACATCTCTTAATACACTTTGTGTGATGCTTTTTCGTAATGGCTTGTCTGCCTTTTCGATAAAAAGATACGGGATGACGTCTATATAGTTAACTACTGCTTTTGCAGAATAAGTAAAAGCTACTCTGGATCCTTGTTTTAATGTTTGATAATAGGATGGCGCTTCGAAATGATTACGTACAAAGGAGCCAACAAAGAATTTAATCTTTACATATAAATCACTCATTAAGACATCAATGATTTGTTCGTATGACATACTTTCATCTTTAGATCCTGATTGCTCTTCTATTATAATTCCCTCTTGTTCATTTTCCCACAGAACAGGAACAGTTTTATTAAAGAGCTCATTGATTGCATTTTTAAATGTATGGGGATCTATTTGGTTTTTTTGAATGGAAAAGTAGATAAATCGATATGTAGATCTTGTTTTTGCCGGTTTCTCAGTGGTGATACGTGTTTGCCAACGCTGCTCATCCATAGTAGGTACAGGAAATACGGAATCATAAGGCTGTAAAAACGTGTTTAATAAAACGTCGTCTTTTGTAGTTAACTCCCTTTTCTTTATACCAATGAGTTCATCTGTAGTTGTTATAAACCATTTATAAGTGTCATCAGATGTAATAGGATATTTCTCGTAAGTTATTAATGACGGAAAAATGGATCTTAATTTATTTATCATAGGAATTTCCTTCTTTCCAAAGGGAATATATCTATTATAACAATGAAGTAGGTTAAGAAAAACGATTAATATCGAATTAGTATACATGAAACAATTGGTTTGTTATAGTTGTTTTAGCTTGAAATTGAAGGAGGAAAAATTGTGCCTAACATTTATGATAGTGCGTACGATTTAGAAAAGGCAATTCGTGAAAGTGAAGAATTTACAAATCTTAAACAAGCATATGAGGCAGTAATGAACGATGAGTCTGCTAAACAAATGTTTAATAACTTCCGCGATACACAAATGCAATTACAAGAAAAACAAATGCAAGGTGAAGAGATCACCGAGGAAGAAGTTGAAAAAGCTCGCCAAGTAGTAGAGCTTGTTCAGCAACATGAAGATATCTCTAAATTGATGGAGCAAGAACAACATTTAAACACGGTGATTAATGATGTTAGCCGTATCATTACAAAGCCATTAGAAGAACTTTATGGTGCACCGGAAGAATCTGAATAAAACCTTAATGTAACAAGTACTCGTAGAAATTAGTTTTCTACGAGTACTTTTTTGCTAGGAAAATTACATGCAGGATTTTCTCGATTAATGACGAAAGAGTATGTAACAAGAAGAATAGAAAGGAGTTAAAATGATGCCTACTGTTTTATTGGAAAGTAAAAATAATATATCCTATATTTCGTTGAATCGTGCAGAACGTTACAATGCTTTGAATAAAGAAATGCTTGAAGATTTACTTAAAGTACTAGTGCAAGTGGAAAAAAACGACGATAAGATCGTCATATTAAGTGGTGAAGGTAAGGCTTTTTGTGCTGGTGGTGATATAGCCATGATGAAGGATTTTGCTAAAAAGGAATTTTACGATCAAGTCATGAGTGCCATTGAAGAAATTATACTTAAATTATATAAGCTGAATAAAATTGTTATTTCAGCTATCCAAGGATCCGCAGCAGGTCTTGGTTTGAGTCTTGCTTTAACAGCAGATTATGTAATTGCACAAAAGCAGGCAAAGCTTGGAATGTTATTCATTGGTATTGGACTAGCCCCTGATGGCGGAGGTCATTTTTGGCTAAATGAACGATTGGGCACACAAAAGGCCAAGCACTTTATATGGAATATGCGGCAAGTAAAAGGCGATGAAGCTGAATTCATGGGACTTACTGATATCGTAACAGACAATCCAGTAGTAGAAGAAGCAACCAAAGTTGGAGAGCAAATACTGTCTACTCCGATAACAGCGATGTTGAAAACGAAGATGGTTTATCATAACGAAAAAGAGGCGACATTAAGGCGATATTTAAAAGAGGAAATAAAAGCACAATGGGAACTAAAGAATACAGAAGACCATCAAGAAGGTGTAAGTGCATTTTTAGAAAAGAGGAAGCCGGTTTTTAAAGGGCGATAATATAAAGGACGACTCACAATTGTTTTCTCCTATAACTTAATTGTGAAGTCGTCCCTTTTTGTAGGTAAGGAAAGTCTTGTATATTTATCTACAGAATTAGCCACATCCAGCTCCAACGTACAGGACAAGGAATCCTTCGACAGCGAAACATCGCACGAAGAAAAAGCGAACTTCTCTTTCGAGGACGTACTAGTGGCGATGATGCCACAGGATAAGGAAACCTCCCCTGCAAAGCATCGCACGCAGAAAAAGCGCTTTTCTTTTTCAAGGACGTGGCGTTTTCATCGGCCAGCGTCAAGACACTCGGGGACATTAAGCAGTTCGACTTTGGTAAAGGCATCCACACTACGCGAACCTGCTTATGCTTGTCGTATCTTTCAAGGCGCTTAAGCTCTTCGTGTTTCCTTTATCTCATGCGGATTTGGAAGATCGACTATAACCACCGCTTTCGGTGGCAACGCCGACCCACCCGCGATGCGCAGGCGCAGCCCATACGTCACTTAACGGGCGCTTCGAGTTTTTGTAGTTACCTATGGAAAAGTATCATTTTTGCTTCTGGTGATACACATCTGTGCGTATGTTCGCTTAGTCCTTCTTCAGCTAAACGTGCTTCACCAATTTTTTTCGCTTCATCATTGTTTTCTGCTGTGAACGATTCATCAAGCAATTTTTCACCAGTTTTAGTAAAGACGGTTAATACATAAGTTTTCATAATGTTACCTCCTAGAAGTATGCTCATACTAGTTATTCTTCATAGTCTTTGAAATTCCTTCTAAAAAACAAATAATCGTGAAACCTCATTACTTCTTTAACGTATCATAGATGTTGGAAAGGAGAGAAGAAAATGACATTGAAACTACAAAATGTTACCAAACGATTTGGTGAAGATACTGCAGTAGATCACCTTTCATTAAACATTCCTGTGAGAGAGATGTTTGGTTTTTTAGGAGGAAATGGGGCAGGTAAAACAACTACTTTTCGTATGATTTTAGGATTATTAGATGTAACAGATGGTGATATTTCATGGAATGGAGATAAAATTAATTATGATAAAAGTCATTTAATCGGTTATCTCCCTGAAGAAAGAGGACTATATCCTAAATTAACTGTACGGGATCAGATTACATATTTAGGGAAGCTGCGAGGTATGAGTAAACAGGAAGTGTTAACAGAGCTCGAAGACTGGTTATATCGATTCAAGGTTCCTGAATATATGAATAAAAAAGTAGAAGAATTATCAAAAGGTAATCAGCAAAAGATCCAATTTATTTCAGCAGTAATACATAAACCCGAATTGTTAATTCTAGATGAACCATTTTCCGGGCTTGATCCGATAAACGTGGAAATGTTAAAGGATGCAGTGATGGACTTGAAGGAACTAGGTACAACTATTGTATTTTCATCACATCAAATGGATCATGTAGAGGATTTATGTAAACATCTTTGTATTTTACATAAAGGAAAGCCGGTTGTTCAGGGGTCTTTACGTGAAGTTAAACAAGCATTTGGTAAGAAGAATCTAGTTATACATGCAGATGTTCCTTTGGATTTTTTACAGGACTATTCCGGGGTAGTTCAGTATAGAAAAGTTACAGAAGGCTGTGAGCTCCAAATTGATAATGAGGCGGTTTCTCAGGAAATATTTTCAGCCTTACAAGGAAGAGGATTTGTTCGTAAGTTTGAACTCGAAGAACCTTCATTAAATGATATCTTCATCGAAAAGGTAGGTGCCTCCTATGAATAAGTTCTGGATCATTATGTCACATACCTATCTGACACGTGTTAAATCGAAATCATTTATCATCACTACATTAATTACGCTGTTGTTAATCATAGGTCTTGCTAACATGCAAACGATTTTGGATAGCTTCTCTAATGACGGAGATGACGAAATAACTGTAATAGACAATTCTAATCAATTATTTGATCCGTTGAGTCAAAGTGTGGGCCAATCCAATGAAGATATCCAATTATCTGCATATGATGGATCTGAGGAGGATGCAAAAGAGGCTGTCCAATCGGAGGAGTATCAAGCACTTGTTGTTTTGTCCATGGATGAAAATGATTTACCAGAAGCGAGGTATTTTTCGAATAATATTTCCGAAAATGGAAATCAAATGTTTATACAGCAACAGTTACAGCAACTAAAAGTAACCATAGCTACACAGCAATCTGGAATTGATGAAGCAACTTTAGCTGAAATTTATAAACCGATAACGTTTAACATTGTCGCTTTAGATGAAACTGCTAAGACAGAGGAAGAACTAAGCCAGGCAAGGGGTATTGTCTACATCATGCTGTTTCTACTGTATATGGCTGTTATGATGTATGGCCAGATGATTGCAACAGATGTAGCAACAGAAAAATCATCAAGGGTAATGGAAATCTTGGTTTCTAGCGCATCACCTGTCACACACATGTTTGCAAAAATCATCGGGATAGCCTTACTGGGATTAACGCAAGTCACTTTATTTGTAGGGGTAGGATACTACTTACTGACTTCCAAAACGAATGAGCTTACTGGTGGCTTTTTTGAAACGTTTGGAATTCAGGATACTTCACCGACAACTTACTTGTACGCTGTTGTTTTCTTCCTATTAGGATATTTACTTTATGCTACACTAGCAGCAATGTTAGGTTCGTTAGTTAGTAGGGTGGAAGATGCCCAGCAGATGATTATGCCGATGATTTTCTTGATCCTGATCGCCTTTTTCATTGCGATGTTTGGTATCAATATGCCAGGGTCTACGTTTATTACCATATCATCTTACATTCCTTTCTTCTCACCAATGGTAATGTTTTTACGTGTTGGAATGCTGGATATACCAGTGTGGGAAGTTGCTTTATCCATTGGAATTCTGATAGGTACGATTATTTTACTAGCAATTATAGGAGCAAGGGTTTATAAAGGTGGCGTTCTGATGTATGGGCGTTCCAGTTCGTTAAAAGATATTAAAACAGCTATTGCGTTAACGAAGAAAGAATAAAAGTGAAAGGGCCGCACTAAGAATGTGGCCTTTTTCTGTTCTTAGGAAATTATCAAATTAAGAGCCTGTGTAAAAATTATTAATTGTGTAAGCCACGTCCAGCTCCGACGTACAGGACAAGAAAGGCTGCAATAGCTAAGAAAAAGCGCTTTTCTTTTTCAAGGACGTGCTAGTGCAAGCGTTGCCACAGGATAAGGAAAGCTTCCCTGAAAAAGTATCGCACGAAGAAAAAGCGAACTTCTTTTTCAAGGACGTGGCGAACTTAGCCTGTAAGAGCGCTTCTAGCTTTTGTTCAAGGTAAGGAAAGTATAAAATTTTGGTACTATAAAGTTTCTTGTCAGCAAGAGCCATGTCTAGCTCCAGCGCCCAGCCACTCGCGACATAAGCAATCCGTCTTGCGAAAGGAAAAACCACCTTTCTCCAGCCGTTTTGCTTATGCGGTCGTGTCTTTCAGGGCGCTTGCGCTTTTCTTAAAACTTTACTCGATATAGAACGTGCATTCGCTTTTTGTTTTTGCTAAAATAGAGAAAATAGGTATAGAGGGTGATGGTATTGTCAGATCAAATTTCATTTATTCATGCTGCAGACTTACATTTAGATAGTCCGTTTAAGGGTTTGGCCCATGTGCCTGAGCATATTTTTAACCAAATTCAAGCGAGTACATTTGCAGCTTTGGACCGATTAGTTCAAGCTGCTATTGAAAAGCAAGTAGATTTTGTCCTTATTGTTGGTGACTTATTTGATAATGAGAAACAAAGTCTTAAGGCTCAAGTCCGCCTCAGAAGAGCTTTTGAAGAATTAGAGCACCATGCTATTAATGTTTATTTATCTTATGGAAATCATGATTACACAAATGGCAATATCCATCCAATGACATATCCGGATAATGTGTTTATTTTTACGAAGGAAGAAGTAACTCATTTTACATTTGAAAAAGGCGGAAAACCAACTACTTCCATATACGGTTTCAGTTATGAAAATAGGTCTGTTACAACAAAAAAGGCAGCGGAATACCAGGTAGCTGATCGTACTATTCCATATCATGTTGCCATGTTGCACGGAAGTTTACATAGTAATACAGAACATGATGTATATGCCCCATTTCAAATTAGTGAATTACGGGAGAAGGATTTTGATTACTGGGCACTTGGACATATCCATCAGCGTGAAATCTTAGCAGAAGATCCTTACATGGTGTATCCGGGTAACATTCAAGGACGAAATCGTAAGGAGACAGGTGAAAAAGGGTGTTATTATGTTTCATTGTCTAAAACAAACACGTCTACTTCTTTTATTCCCTTACAAGCATTACAATTTGAAGAATTATCTATGGACGCCTCTGATTGTGAAGGTATTTATCAACTTGAAATTAAAATCCAAGAACAGATTAAGGGGATACAAAAACATTCATCTCCCCATCTCATAAATTTAAAATTAATAAGCAATCATTCACAACTTAAGAAGTGGGAAACAGAAAATCTTCTTGAGGACATTATTGAGCTAATAAACGAAACATTAATTCATCAACATGTATGGACCTATATTTTTAAGTACACGATTGAGAGTGAAGAAGGGGGCTTAACCAGCGACTTATACCACGGAGAGCACTTTGTGGGAGAATTGATTCGCCACTTTGACGACATATCCATTCAACCCTATGTAAAAGAATTATTTCATCATAAGCAGGCAAGAAAATACCTGGAGACAATTTCTGAAGAGGATGCAGAAATAATAAAAGATAAAGCCAAACAGCTGTTAGTTAATGAACTTCTGCCAAATGGAGGTGAGTAAATGAAATTAGGACAAGCAACCGTATATGGGTTTGGAAAATGGGTTGATTTTACAATTGATTTTTCTGAGCAATCCTTTATTTGTGTTTATGGCGAGAACGAATCCGGAAAATCGACGCTGCAGCAATTTATTTTATTTATGCTATTTGGACTACCACCGAAAATGAGAGCCTTTTATCGTCCTAAAACGAGCAGTAGAATGGGTGGAAGACTTACTGTTTCTGATCCTGAATTTGGTGAATTTACGATTGAACGATTAGATAATGTTCGAAATGGTGCGGCAAAGTGTTTTGGACCTGATGGTTCTGAGTTTGATGAGGATTGGCTTAAAGAGCGCTTAAATGGGATGACACATGATACCTATCAGTCTATTTTTTCATTTTCTGCTATGGACTTATATGGGTTAAGAAACATGTCAGAAGAAGACTTAGGCGAAGTACTTTTAGGAATTGGCCTAACAGGTTCCAAAAGTATATACGCTATTGAAAAAAGGTTAGAGAATAAAGCGTCAGAATTATTTAAGCCAAACGGAAGAAAGCCAGCTATCAATAAACAACTCGAATCCTTGGACGAACTTTTTATACGTTTACATAAATATAAAAACAGTGAAGCAACATATCGAGAAAAGAAAGCAGCAGCACAAGCTTTAACAGATGATATAGCTTTATTACGGTCACGTTCTACCCAAGAAAGCAAAAGACGTTCCATCGTGGAGAAGCAGCAGCATGTATTGCCAATCATTCACCAATATCATAATTGTACGAATAACTTGCAAAATTATCCTGCATGTATCTCTTTTCCGGAAAATGGGATAGATCGTCTTCAAGCGATAAAGGATAAGCTACTTCCATTAAAAAGTGAATTAACTGTTTTAGAAGATAACAAACAAAAATATGAAACAAAGCTAGACGAGATTACCAAAAGCCTCCACGATGAATCGGTATATAAACAGCTTGAAGAAATGCTGAAGCAAAAGGATCTTTTTCTGGAAAATAAAAATAACATCAAAAAGCTTCAACAATCAATATATAAAGTGGAAACAGAAATAAAAATGGAATTAGATCAATTGAATATGGGGATTGAGCCAAAAGATTTAGAAACTATTTCTTTACCATTTTATATTGAAAAGACTTGGAACCAGTTGAAACATGATGCTGATCAATTATCGGTGGTAAAGGAACAACTGCAACAGGAAGAATCCACGATCAAGAAACAACGATTTTATCTTTCAAATCAAAAACAGGAAAAACAGGATCTATTGCTGCCAGAAAAACAAGTTAACGAGCTTAATGAAAGAATAAATACGTACAATCGACAGCGCTATTTGCAGCAAGTTAATCAGAAGAAAGCAGAACAACAAGGTGTATGGGAAGAGTTGAAACGAGAAAAAACTAAACGTTCCAGCCAAGTGCTAATAGGCAGTGTCGTGTTAGCATCACTTCTTGGTATTTCAGGGATGGTCATGGATAGTTTCATACTTTACGTGATGATGTCCTTGTTCCTAATAGTTGGTTCTAGCCAGTGGGTATGGAGAAACTATTCCATAAGGTTGATGGAACGTATAATGCATGAACAAGAGAATGATATGCCTATAAATCAACCTTCTATTGATGAGAAGGACATTGCTGAGGAGTTACTAGCAGAACACAAGAAACATAATAGCGATTTACAATCTGTGGAAGAACAGCTCAAAGCATTAAATACCCAGTTAATACAATGGGAAGAGAGAAAAAAGCTAATAGAAAATAGGGAAAGTCGTTTTAATCAGCAAGTAGAGGATCAATACGCAAATTATTCATTTCTGAAAAACGTACGTATTATGTACTGGCCTGAGTTCTATCATACGATAAAGCATGTTATGAAACTCATGGAGCAAAAGCGCTCAGACCAAGAAGAATATCGAAAATTAATAGAAAGGCAAGAAAGATATAATTACAACATCCATCGTTTCTTTGAGGAAAGAGCTTGGAGGGCATCAACAGAAGCAATGGAAGAAAATGTAGTGTTTATGGAAGAACAGCTAGAAAACTATCGTAATCAACGTAATTTAGCAAAGCAGTACACGGATTTGGTAAAAGAAAATAAGAACGAGCAGTATATGATGACACAAAGAATGCGTACTTACGAACGTGAAGTCGAAGCACTATATACTAGTGCGCATGTAGAGACTGAAGACGATTTCTTTAAAAAAGCAAAGCAATGGAAAGAAATGCAACTCATAGTTCAAAATCAACAGCAATTGTTCAGCCAGCTAAGGGCAATCTTCTCCAAAGATGAATCTGAAGAATTGTTAAAGAAGGATATGAATGAATCTAATTTGAAAGAGGAGCATATTCACATAAAAGAAAAAGAAGTAGAAATAGAGAATAATATAGAGAAAAAACGTCAAGAGCTTGCATATGTAAATACGGAACTTTCAAATATGGAGAGCTCTGAGACATATTCTGAATTGATGCATCGATTTGGTATGGAACAGGAACAACTGCAGAAACTAGCAAATGAATGGGCTGTTTTCAGAACTGCAAAAGAAATGTTATTGGAAACCAAGCGTAACTATCGTGATAAATATTTAAGCAAAGTAATCAGTAAAACTTCATCTTACTTCGGTGAATTAACAGATGGTCAATATGAATACGTATTTGCCCCAACAGAAGAGATGCCATTTCAAGTTGAGGCGAAAGATGGAGTTAGATATATAGTAAACGAATTATCACAAGGTACGATTGATCAATTGTATGTATCGCTTCGACTTGCGATCAGTGAAGTGATGATTGAAGAACATCGATTACCTTTTATAATAGATGATGCTTTTGTTCATTTTGATGCTGTTCGCACAAAACAGGTAATGAAAATAATGGATAGGTTTTCTCATGATCAGCAGATCCTCTTGTTCACATGTAAAAGAGAAGTTCTAGAATGGACAAAACAAACAAAAACAATTAATTTGGCAAATTCTGTTCGCATCTCTTAACTTGTATGTGGTAAACTGTTCTCAAATAAAATGATTTTATATGCAAGTGGAGGGAGATCCATTGCCAAATGAAAACGGTATAAAGGAATGGGAAAAATACGAAGAAACAATGGAAACATTTATCCAATCTATCGCGAAAAATATGAATTTATACGGAATTACATCTTCGGTGGGTAGATTGTATGGTGTATTATATTTTTCTGATCAACCAATGACATTAGACGATATGCGTGATGCACTAGAAATGAGTAAAACAAGCATGTCAACGGGTGTTCGGGCCTTATCAGATATGAAAATGGTAGAATCTACCTTCAAAAAAGGAATTCGGAAAGATTTGTACAAGACTGAGGAAGATTGGTATAAGTCATTTACATCTTTATTTGGAAATCGGTGGAGACAACATACGGAAACAAATATTGAAGAAGCCGAAGAGGCAATTGAAGAACTGGAGACCATTTGCAAGAACACAAATGATGAAATGTTAAAAGAGAAAATTATTAACGATATAGAACGACTCCAGTATGCACAAAATTATTATGAATGGCTTATGAAATTTATCCAAGTGATTGAATCTGGCAAAATATTCGATTATATTCCAAAAAATATAGATTAACCAGGTGACTTCGCTTTTAGAACAGTAAAAAACAAGGGGGAAATAACATGAAAAAGGGGATAGGACAACACTCTATCGGGGACGCCTTTGATAGTTTCATGTTGATAAAAGAATCATCTAGAGGTGTTGCTAGTAATGGGAAACCGTTTCTAACGTTAATATTACGTGATAACACTGGTGAAATTGAGGCGAAATTGTGGGACATTACGAGTGATGATGAAGCAGTGTTTGTTGGGGAAAAGATCGTTAAGTTAACTGGTGAAGTTAACCAATTCCGCGGTAAAGCACAATTAAAGATAACATCTATCCGGCCAGCACAAACGACAGATGGACTTCATGTTTCCGATTTTGTTGAAAAGGCACCAGTTGAAAAAGAGATACTTATGGAGAAACTGACTGAAGCAATTTTCGAAATGAAGAATCCTGCCATGCAACGTATTGTTCGGGCATTTATTAAAAAGTATCAAGAAGCTTTATTGACCTATCCAGCTGCTTCAAAAAACCATCATGAATATGTCTCTGGACTTGCTCACCACATTGTTAGCATGCTTTCACTTGCAAAGGAAATACATCATTTATATCCACAAGTAAATAAAGATTTATTATATGCTGGTGTTATTCTACACGACCTAGGTAAACTGAAGGAATTATCAGGTGTAATTACAACATCATATACGTTAGAAGGAAAATTGCTTGGACATATTCCAATGATGGTTGAAGAAATAGGCCATATAGCTAAAGAGTTGCAAATCGAAGGGGAAGAGGTTTTGATTTTGCAACATTTAGTGTTAAGTCACCATGGAAAAGCAGAATGGGGTAGTCCAAAACCACCATTAGTCCGCGAAGCAGAGATCCTGCATCTCATAGATTTAATCGATGCAAAAATGAATATGTTAAACCGAGCATTAGAAAACGTGAAGCCAGGTGAATTTACAGAACGCTTATTTGCTATGGATAATCGTACATTTTATAAACCATTATTTGAAGAATAATATACCAAGGTTATTTTTTGTCCTGCTTGTACATATACATGTGATAGATACATGGACAAGGGAGGCGTAAGAATGATTTTAGGAGTGCCTTGGTGGGTTTTTATGATGATTATTTTCATTTTTCTTAGTGGATACATGGCATATAGAGCGTTTTATGCGGAAAAGAAATTGGAACAGCAGTATATTGAACGTGAAGGCAGAATCTATATGGAACGAATAGAAGAGGAAAAAAAACATAGAGAAGATCGAAAACAATTGACTAGTTAATAAACAAGGCAGTTTTTAAAAGATTGTTGTTTTAGTCACAATAGATATATAATGTGACGTAACTTGATGTGACGGTTAACCTACCGCTACGGAAATACACTTCGCTTTCACCCATCCGGGTACAAGTGCGACATCTGCTTCGTTACACTGCGCAGTGTCTTCTACCCGTGGGCGGCTGATGACCCTCCTCGAGCTAACGCTCTCTGGGGTCTCAGGCTAGGCCTCTGCTCCCACAGGATAAGGAAAGCTACATAGCTAGACATCGCACGCAGAAAATCGGTTTGTATTTTCAAGGAGTCTACGTGTATATCCTCCGCTGTTATTTCCGTTACTGTCGTGGGACTGTATCAGTATTAATAGAACCCCTTACCAGTCAGGGTGAGCGGAGGGCGGTGACTCCTGCGGGAACAGCACGTGTCTGAAGACACCGAAGCGGTGGTTTTCCGCTTCGGAGGCTGAAGCCGTGCCCGCGGAAAGCATCCGCCCGTAGCGATCCCAGACGGAGGCAATAGCACGCGTTCTTAGAAATAAGCCTAAAGTTACGTCGCATTCTATATCAACTGCGAGGATTAAAAAGCTGCACAATTTATGAATTTAGACAAAACTAGTAATACGAGTGCTGGATGTGGCTTGCTTAGTTACTAGATTAATCAATCTAAACCTATTAAAAAAGAGCTAATACCCCGAGGGTACTAGCTCTTATTAATTAACCTTGTGCGTTTTGATCTTCCAATGAGAATAAGTCTTCAAACTCTTCAATTTTCACATCGATGTTAGCAGATTCTATAAGTCCATTTATTTTTTCCTGGAATTCTGCTTGATCTAAATTCTCATATAAAAGTTGTTGGCGAATATCATCTTTTTTATCTTCTAGAGTAGGAATATCTGTTACGGTTATGATGTGATAACCAAATTCGGATTCCACTGGATCACTAATTTCTCCAACTTCTAAATCAAATGCAACCTCTTCAAATTCTGGCACCATTTTTCCTGTTGAGAAATAGCCAAGGTCCCCACCATTTGCAGCCGAACCGTCTGCAGAATGTTCTTTGGCTAGCTCTGCAAAATCAGCACCCTCATCAAGTTGTTGTTTTATATCATTAGCTGTTTCTTCGTCCTCAACTAAAATGTGACTAGCTTGAATTTCAATTTGATTTTCTTCCTTCATCGTGTTGAACTTTTCTTCGATTTCTTCATCTGTAACTTCCTTACCTTCAAAAGCTGCTTTTTCTTGAAGAAGATTTAGATATGTCTGGGAACGGAATGCTTCCTCATCTGGAATACCGTTTTGTTGCAGCCACATTTCAAATTGGCCACCTTGTTGATCTTTTACATCTTGTACTCTCTCGTCTACTTCTTCATCTGTAACTTCATAATTATCTTCTAATACTTTTTTTACTACCATTTCGTTTAGTAGAGCTTCACCAGTACGGTCTTTCAACTCATTATAAAACTCTTCTTTAGTAATATTTCCTGCTTCTGACTCGACAACTACTTCAGAATCATCTGAATTGCAGGCAGCCAAGCTTAACACTCCTGCTGTCAATGTTACTGCGATTGCTAGTTTTTTCATCTCTATAAACACTCCTAATCTGTTTGTACGAAACACGTTTAAAAACTACTGATAAATATACCATAGTTTAGCACAAATTATATAGTTCTAGCTAGAATTTTTTAGTTTTTTGTTATGTTACATTCAACACCTTCACATAAGACGAAACAAGTAGAACAAGAACCATAATATTAATTACTCGAAACACAGTAGATTGTTTCTCTTGTTTCAATTCCATCTTGATACAGAATTTGTGTGTTAAAGAGTTAAATATAAATAAAATTATTAGTGCATAAACAGGGAATAAAATACCCATAGTGGAACCCTCCTAAACCAAACATATTACACGTTAACTATTTAAACAGGAAATATATTTTAACATCATATTTATTACTGTACCAAAATATTACGATTATGAACAGTAACGGGTGAATATTTAATTCTAAGACAATAAGAAAAGATCTGGAATTCCCAGATCTTTTCTTATTGTTCTATTCTATTATTTTTGGGCTTTTACTAGTATATCAAATCCATTACTACCATTCTCGATAACTGACTTTTTTGGTGCTTTCGTAATGTGTATAATATATAGAAAGTCAATAAAAGTTATCCCAATATGAAAAGCAGTAAATATCAGTATATATACATAAATACTTGGAAATAAATACGTTGCTATAATACCTGGAATGGTAATTAATATAGTTGGAGCAACTGCTACTAGTAAAGATGCATTTTTAGATAAGTGAGCCTTCGTGTAATAATAGAATACAGGAACCAGTTTGTTTTTTGATTTATATATCAATTTTGCTCGTTTATTCATTACAATTAGTGGTAAAATATGCATAAATGAATGCAGTGTTGGTAACATAACGATAGCTAATATTAATGGTAAGACACCGAAATCGTTTATACTAGCTGTATGATGGAAAATAGAAAACGGTACAAACATAACAATAAAGGAAATCAAGCCAATCAAAAATGACGCAAGATATACCCTATTCGTACCGAACTCTTTTTTAATGTTAATGGTTTTCCAGCAATTCATTTTTGATCACCCCAGTAATATTATTTTTATAGGAAGTTTTTCTCTTAATCCTTCATGAATAATAGTACGTTTTAACGGGAAAAGCAATGGGTTTTTGATTAATTTTTATAAATTTTTTTTAATACAATTTAGTAACAGCTGAAAAGGTTGATATTACCGCGTTCAGCTGACTTAAAATAAGGAGGGACTAATGGTGGAAAATATAAGATATAATGATTCTACTTCCTTTCATCTGCACCTGTTATCAAAAGTGGTCGATATGGATAAATATCCACTAATTAAATTAATAATTGATACGGGTCTCTCCAAAGATGAATGTAATGAACTTCTTAAGTTGTTACATAGTTTAAATATCCAATATGAAACGCAAAAAGAAGAAGGTTTTTTAGATTACACGTCGTTACTATTGCATTTCGTTGGTATGTTAAATGAAAAATTGGAACCAGCTAAGACAATTTATGCATTAAAAAAAGAAGGGTATTATCCTTCTTTAATTAGAGAATTTGTTATTTTGATAGAGAAATATGATTAAATTTGTTTCATACCTCGGAATGATTTTTCAATTTGCTTATGAAAATCAATAATATTGTTTAGTCGTTTTGAAATAACAGTGTCTTCAGATTCCACATTCCTTAACTCATTATTTATTTGAAGTAATGAATCCTTCTGATTATTTGCTGCATCAATCCATTTGTTTATATATACATTCATGAATGATTTGTATAATTGATCATTCGCCTCATATAAATCTTTTCGAACTCCTTTTTTCCATACCCGAGTTACAAAATTTAATTCTGCTAAGGTTCTAATGCTAGTACTCATTGAAGTTTTACTTTTTCCAAGTGCTTCACTCATATCATCTAGTGTTAACGGTTTTTCTTCTAAATATAAATATGCAAACAAACGAGCTTCCAAGGGTGATAAACCGAACATTTCAACTGTCTTTGAAAACTCGACCATTATTTTGTACATTGCGTCATCCTGTTTATTCTTGGTCATAAAATCCTCCTTAAAGCCTTGCTATATAAAGGTTACACTAATTGTAAAGATTTTAAAAATACAATTTATGCTAGTAAATAGAAGTAAATTGGAGGAAACCTACGTTATCATCTATATAAGTTCGTACAGAATAAACTGTACGAAAAATACATACAAAATTAATGGTATTTAATGTTTGAAATAACTAGGTAATACGTTATATAGTATTAAAGTGAGTGAATGCTGATCGGATTTATAATTATGTCTCATATGGGGCAAAATGTTGGATGTAACTATTACATTGCTTTGATCTGAGTTAAAAGTACTAAGACTAAAATCATGCATCATTCGAATAAAGAGAAAAAGTAAAAAGAGGTGAAAGATGTGCCGGTAATTGAGGCGAAAGATTTATCTAAGGTTTTCGGGAAAAACCCTAAACAAGCTTTAAAACTTTTGGATAAGGGTTTATCCAAAGATGCCATATTAGAACAAACAGGTAACACTGTAGGAGTAAATCGTGCTTCTTTTTCTGTTGAAGCAGGAGAAATATTTGTAATTATGGGATTATCTGGAAGTGGCAAATCAACTTTGGTACGGTTAGTTAATCGATTGATAGAACCTACTGAGGGGAGTATCTTTGTTGATGGAGATGATTTGGCAAAGATGGATAAAAACTCCTTACGTAAGGTTCGAAGAGAGAAATTAAGTATGGTTTTCCAACGCTTTGCGTTATTCCCACATCGAACTGTTTTAGAAAATGCAGAATTTGGCTTGGAAATACAGAAGGTAGCAAAGGAAGAACGTAAGAAAAAAGCAGAAGAATCTCTTGAATTGGTTGGATTAAGTGGATATATCCATCAAACACCCGGTCAATTGTCTGGTGGTATGCAGCAACGAGTAGGCTTGGCGCGGGCATTAGCAAATGATCCAGAAGTATTATTAATGGATGAAGCATTTTCTGCGTTGGATCCACTTATTCGAAAAGAGATGCAAGATGAACTACTGGATCTACAAACAAAAATGCAAAAAACAATTTTGTTTATTACACACGATCTAGATGAAGCACTAAGAATAGGCGATCGTATTGCATTAATGAAGGATGGTTCCATCGTTCAAATTGGAACACCTGAAGAAATATTAGTTAATCCTAAAAATGACTATGTTGAGAAATTCGTTGAAGATGTGGATCGCTCTAAAGTGTTGAATGCTCAACATATTATGAAAAGACCAGAGACTGTTACGATAGATAAACATGGTCCACGTGTTGCCCTGGATCGTATGCGAGCTGAGGGACTATCGAGTATATTTGTCGTTGATAGCAATCGTAATCTAAAAGGATACGTAACAGCAGAGGACGCATCAAATGCACGTAAAGAAGAGGTTAAGGATCTAACAGGAATTTTACGTAATGATTTTCCAAAGGTAGATAAAGAAACAACGATGAATGATATATTTAATATTATTCATGACTCACCAGTCCCAGTTGCTGTTGTAGAAAATGGTAAGTTGGTTGGAATAATAGTACGTGGAGCTGTCATTGCTGCACTTTCTGGAGATGGCGAGGTGAATATTGAAGATGCTTGATAAGATGTTAGATTTTATACCTGAAATACCAATAGCAGAAGCAACTGAAACATTCACAGATACAGTTACAGATACGTTTGCGTTTTTGTTTGATCCAATTAAAGAACATTTTGGCAATTTCATGGATGCTTCCTCAGAGTTTTTAATGGGAATTCCTCCAATTATCATTATTATCATAGTAGCGTTAATTGCCTTTTTTATTAGTGGTAAAAAGCTTGGTTTAACTGCATTTTCAATTGTAGGTTTATGGTTAATTTATAATCAAGGCTATTGGGAAGAATTAATGTCTACATTTACATTAGTATTAATTGCAAGTGTTTTATCAGTGATTATCGGTGTTCCTTTTGGAATTCTTATGTCTAAAAGTAAAACAGCTGAAGCAATTATTACACCTATATTGGATTTCATGCAGACAATGCCTGCATTTGTTTATTTAATTCCTGCAGTTGCTTTCTTTGGTATCGGTATGGTACCTGGTGTATTCGCATCATTGATTTTTGCTACACCACCGACAGTCCGGTTTACGAATTTAGGTATTCGACAAGTTTCTAAAGAATTGGTCGAGGCGTCGGAAGCATTCGGTAGTACCGGATCACAAAAATTATTTAAAGTAGAGCTTCCAATGGCAAAAGCAACCATTATGGCTGGAATTAACCAGACTGTTATGTTATCTTTGTCGATGGTTGTTATTGCTTCAATGATCGGAGCACCTGGACTAGGAAGAGAAGTTCTATCTTCCTTACAACGTGCACAGGTTGGTACTGGTTTTGTTGCAGGGATAGGTATTGTTATTCTTGCAATCATTATTGATCGATTCACTCAAAACTTGAACAGGAAGAGTGAATAATAATTTAAGTTGGCTATCTTTTCATTAGGAAAAGTTTCCATATATAAAAATTAAGCAAAAAGGGGAGTTTTAATAGTTATGTTTAAACTTAACTGGAAACGTCTTGGCCTAGCAGCTGGGCTTTCATTATCATTATTCGCAGCAGGTTGCGGAACAGACGAAGAAGACACTACAGATGAAGGTACAGGTGATGAAGGTACATCATTAGTAGGTGAAGGTAAAGAAATTGAATTAGCATATGTAGAATGGGATTCTGAAGTAGCTTCTACCCATGTGGTAGGAAAAGTTCTAGAAGATTTGGGCTATGATGTTACATTAACACCGCTTGATAACACAGTTATGTGGGAAGCAGTAGCTAATGGCGAAGCAGATGGTATGGTAGCAGCATGGTTACCAGCAACACATGGTAGTCAGTATGAAGAATATGCTGATCAAATGGTTGAACTTGGTGCTAACTTAGAAGGAGCTAGGATTGGCTTAGTTGTTCCTGAATATATGGATGTAGATTCCATTGCAGACCTAACGGATCAAGCTGATCAAACAGTTACTGGTATCGAACCAGGTGCGGGTGTTGTAGCAGCTGCAGAAAAAGCGGTAAATGAAGATTATGCTAACCTTGATGGATGGGAAGTACAAACCTCTTCAAGTGGTGCAATGGCAACTGAATTAGGTTCAGCTTATGAAAAGGAAGAAGATGTCATTGTTACAGGTTGGACACCACATTGGAAGTTTGCTAAATATGACCTTAAATATTTAGAAGATCCAGAAGGGTCATTTGGTGATGCTGAATCAATCGAAACTATGGTTCGTAAAGGACTAGAAGAAGATTTACCTAACGCATATAAAGTCTTAGACCAATTTAATTGGGAAGCTGCAGATATGGAAAGTGTAATGCTTGAAGTTTCTGATGGTACAGCAATTGAAGATGCTGCTGCATCATGGGTTGAAGAAAACGAAGAAAAAATATCTGAGTGGACTGAAGGCGTAGAATAATAAAAATAAAAAGCTGGTACAGAGATGTATCAGCTTTTATATTAAAATACATACATGAAAATGAATTATTAACAAATTATATAGATAGTGATTAGTAAAAAGGAGCGATGAACTAGATGATAGCAACTAAGATGAAAAACGTGAAATCAATATTTATTTTAGGGTTGTTGCTGTTACTGATTACGGCAGGTTGTGGAGCTGATGAGGATGAAAACACAGGAAATAACGATGATGCTAACGGTGAAGTGAATTATAGTGAAGAAGTAGAATATACCATCACAGGTATTGAACCGGGAGCAGGTATAACAGTTACAACTGAAAAAGCAATTGAAGAATATGACAGTTTGTCAGGTTGGGAACTAGAGCAAGCCTCTACAGCAGCAATGGTAACCCAATTAGACGAAGCTATTGCAAATAAAGATCCAATAGTTGTTACTGGTTGGAATCCACATTGGAAATTCGCAAAATACCCAGATTTAAAATATTTAGATGACCCAAAAGGAATCTATGGTGATGTTGAAGTTATTAAAACACTAGCACGTCTTGGGTTGGAAGAAGAAAAGCCAAATGCCTATAAACTTATAGAACAGTTCAACTGGGAAGTAGAAGATATGGAAGGCATCATGTATGACGCTCAAGAGAGTGGAGATGAAGTTGCTGAAGTTGCCAAACGTTGGATAGAAGATCATCCAGATAAAGTTGCCGAATGGACAGAAGGTGTCGAGGATGTTGACGGGGAAGCTTTTGAAATAGTTTCAACGCCTTGGGATTCTGAACGTGCATCTGCTAACGTTGTTGCAGAAGCTCTAACTCAAAAAGGCTATGATGTCACCATTACGCCTGTAGATGTGGCAGTTGTATTTGAAGCGGTAGCTAATGGAGATGCGGATGCAACTGTCGCTGCTTGGATGCCGATGACGCATAAAGATTTCTATGAAAAGTTTGAAGATGAATTTGTTGATTTAGGAGCAAATCTGGAAGGTGCTAAAATTGGTCTAGTTGTACCAGAATACATGGATATTGATTCCATCGAAGATTTAGAACCAGCTGAATAGGTAGGAACAAGTTCACCGCCTTTGTTGCGGTGGACTTGTTTGTTTTGGTAGGAAACTATAAAAGGTATCCTAATAGGACACCCTCATAAACATTAGCTTTTCTGTACTTTTTCCTCAAGATCTTTTAAACTTGCTTCAATTTGCTCAAGGTATTCGTGGATATTTTCTTTGTGAGGCTCTACAGCAGTTTTCCATTCTGTTACAGATCTTTTCAATTCCTGTGTTAGATCTTTCATTAAAGCTGCACCTTCTTTTGACGTCTCAGTAATTTGATCTTTAAGTCGGATGCCATCGCTTTTTAAGCTATTGAGCATATCCTTCCATTCTGAGCTTTGTTGTTTTACTTGTCCTCTTAATTCTCTTCCTGATGAAGGTGTACTTAAAAGTGTTGCTGTAGCGCTAATAGCTCCACCAACCATAAAGCCAACTAATAATGATTTCCCATCTGCCATTATGCATTCGCTCCTTTCATCCGCTTAGTATATCTTTTCCTTTTTTTCCACTACTATTAAACCTATTTTCGGAAATTATATGTATAGTGTTTTAAAAAATCCTCTGACAAGCTTTGCCAGAGGATTATATTGCAGTAGTTCAGGTAACGACGATTGGTTGTGATCTTTTTAAAATCCGTTGAACGACGGGGTATACAATAATCATAAAAACAGTGTTTAAAGCTGCTGCTGGTAATACTACAGTTAGGAATAATAACATAAATGCGCCTTCCATTAATCCAACGATATAAAGAGCAACTGTTAAAAATATTGCTCCACTAATCATGGTGCCAATAGCTGTTAATACAGGAACGCTTAGTTTTATATCTAACCTGTCTTTAACTAGTAATACCAACCCAAAGAATAGTAACCCCGTAATAGGTTTATCAATCATGTTTGCAATCTGACCACCAACCGTTTGTGTGGTTAAAGCAGAAATAACACCGGCTGCAATAGATAAGACTACAACATATTTAGCTTTTGGAAATAATATAATTCCTAAAAACATCATCGACAATAACATGTCTGGCTTCATTCCGTAAATAAAAGGCGGAATGATGTAATGCAATACAGCGCCAATCCCCAATAATAGTGACAAAAGTACTAAAATTCTCGTATTCATTTGTAACTCTCCTCTTCTCCGCTAAACTAATCTATTTATTTCCCAACTGTACACTGATTGTCAGTTGCGGAAACTTGTTATCATTATAACAAAAAAACTTCAAAATAAAAAGCACTAATTTTCTGATTACAACCCTGAGATTATCAGCTATCAACTGATTCAGCAATTTCTTTTGCAACTTGCTGTAGATCCTCTGATGTGTAATCGTCCGAATGTGTAACCCATTTTGAACGGAAGCCATCATCTTGACCATATCTCGGGATAAGGTGAATGTGCAGATGGAACACTGACTGATCCGCAGCTTTCTCATTATTGTTAAGTAAATTCATTCCAATAGGTTTGTAGGTCTCTTTTATAGCGTTAGCGATTTTTGGAACACGTGCAAATAATTCTTTTGCAACTTCTGGAGGTGTTTCATAAATGTTTTTTGTGTGTGTTTTTGGAACAATGAGTGTATGTCCTTTTGTGACTTGGCTAATGTCTAGAAAAGCATAAACAAATTCATCCTCATATACTTTTGCAGACGGAATTTCTCCATTAACTATTTTACAAAAAATACAATCTTCATGTGCCATTAAATCAACCACTCCCAACTTTTATATTACTTTATATTCTATATAGTTGAAGGCTCTTATGTAAAGTTTTCTGATCAGGTTGTATGATTAAAATAAGCAGGCATAGCCCCAATTGTTGCGGGCTAGCCTGCATTAAGAAGAAAGAGGATGCTTGAACATCTAACGTTGGGGACTTGTAATGCATCGTTAAAGTACATACTTGCTACTTGAACTCGATTACAAAAACCTTTTTGTCAGCACCTCAGGCTGTGTGAGCTTTATCTAACAAATTGGTTAATTAATTAGATTATCGATCACTAACACCTCATTTTGTGTTTTAACACGAAAATTAAAGTAAGTGAGCATCCTCGTTTCTTCAGTAGTTATTTTGAACCAAAAACTCATTTCTATACAAAAAATTTAAAAAAGCATGTCGAAAATAGGCGTGTGGTTTGTTTTGGCATTACATCTTAAAAATGATAAAATTTGTACAAGTGAATTACTAGGAGGAAATTTTAGTGGAACCTATGTTACATATTGATAATCTATATGGTGGTTACACCCATAAAAATGTATTACATGGCATTTCGTTTGATGTTTATCCAAACGAAATTGTCGCACTTATTGGATTAAATGGTGCAGGGAAAAGTACCACGATTAAACATATTATTGGATTAATGCAAGCTAAAAAAGGAATCATATCAATTAATGGCAAGACTTTTCATGAAAACGTCACAGCTTATCGAAACCAATTGGCATATATTCCGGAAATGCCTATATTATATGATGAACTAACCCTACACGAACATCTTCGGTTAACAGCAATGGCATATGACATTCCTCGGGATGTCTTTGAAAAAAGGTTACCGCCATTGTTGAAGGAATTTAGGATGGAGAAAAAGCTAAATTGGTTTCCTGTCCATTTTTCAAAAGGCATGAGGCAAAAGGTTATGATTATGTGTGCTTTTCTAATTGAACCGCCTTTATATATTGTGGATGAGCCATTTGTAGGCTTAGATCCATTAGGGATTCAATCATATTTACAGTTGATGGATGAGATGAAGCGTAATGGCTCTGGCGTGTTAATGTCCACACATATTCTGGCAACTGCAGAACGCTATTGTGATAGGTTTGTGATTATACATGATGGAACCATCCGCGCTGTTGGAACGTTAGAGGAGTTACAAAAAAGTTTTAATATGCAAAATGCTACATTGGATGAGTTATATATGCAATTAACGAAGGAAGAAGATAGCCATGTTTGATTCACATGATTTTTTTAAAAAGCGTTTTTCCGCGCATCTTAAAGAGACAAGTCGTTACTTGCGTTATATTTTCAATGGTCACATAGCTGTTGCTATGTTGTTTTTTATATCAGCAATGGCATATTATTACCAGCAATGGTTAGCTGATCTTCCTGAAAGTTTCCCGACAGCACTGATCATGGGACTAGCATTAGGTCTATTAGTTAGCTATAGTCCTGTTCGAACCTTATTAAAAGAACCGGATTTAGTGTTTTTAATTGCTGCTGAGAATAAAATGAATGCTTATTTTCGCAATGCATTAGTGTACAGCTTTGTTCTTCAGTTATACCTTATCTTATTAGTGGTTGCTGCGTTTGGTCCGTTATATTTTGCAACGTATCCTGATCGGGAAGGTAGCGTTTATTTACTAACGCTTGCTATTGTACTTATTTTTAAAATATGGAATTTAATTGCGAACTGGTGGATGCTTAAAATTAGAGAGCCTGGTGTACGGTGGCTAGATCAGATCGTTCGCATGCTTATAAATATTGCCATTTTCTTCTTTATGGTTAATGGAGAGATGCTTTTAGCTGGGATTACAACAATACTATTTGTACTCGTATTTTTATATGATTATAGTGTTTCCAGAAAACAAGCAGGTATTATATGGGATTTATTAATTGAGAAGGATCAAAATCGCATGCAGGTTTTTTACCGGATTGCAAATATGTTTGCTGATGTACCACATTTGAAGAACCGAATTAAAAAGCGACAGTGGCTCGTATCTATTGTAAGTCGAATGCCCTTGGTAAAAGAACGTACATTTGATTATTTATACCGGATTACATTTGTACGAACTGGAGATTATTTGGGAATGTATATCCGCTTAATTGTAGTTGGTGGTTTATTCATCTATTACATTCCGAATAGTTGGATGAAAATAGCTTTTGCTATATTATTTTTATATCTAAGCAGCTTTCAAATGATGACATTATATCATCATCACCGAACGATTATGTGGCTGGATTTATATCCGGTAGATATAACCTTGCGTCAGCGGGCAGTCATCAAATGGCTGTTTCAATTAACGCTGATCCAAACTATTCTATTTGGTATTCTCTTTTTGGCTATGAATGAAGTAATGGGTGTTCTTGTTGTTGTAGTTGGTGGAATGGTATTTAATTACTTGTTTATTCATGGCTACGTAAAACGAAAATTGGTTTAAAAAACCCCCAACATGTATTTATGCATGTTGGGGGTTTTTTTAGGCAGATAAGAAAGTATAAAAACTTTCTTTATTTGCATAAGTGCAACTAGGTTATTCGCTATAAAGGCTTGCACTCCAAAGCATAAGGGCTTCTAAGAAAGCAAAGTACGCTTACCAAGAATCCCTTTAACGAATGCCAAGTTTTCTAAGATGTTTTCTTTTGGTAAAGGAAATACGCTTCAATTAATGTTTTTGCAGCAATAGGTAAGGCACGTTCATCAATATCGAATTTCGGATGATGATGTGGGTAGTCATTACCTTCTTTATGTGCTCCAGTGAAAAAGTAGGCTCCGGGTTTTGCTATTGTATAGTAGGTGAAATCTTCCCCACCCATGACAGGTACAACTTCTTCAGCTGTATGGATTTCATCAATATTTTTGCTTGCTTCTAACACTAGTTCTGCTTCTTGTTCGTGATTAACTAATGGTGGATAGCCTTTTACATAATCAAATGTATAGGAAGCATCGTTGGTGACACATACACCTTTTATGATTTTTTCCATCTCTGTTATTACTTCTTCTTGGATATCGGTATTCAAATAACGAACTGTGCCAACTAATTTTGCTTTATCTGCAATAATGTTAAAGGCATCTCCGGCTTCAAATATCCCGATCGTAACGACCGCAGTTTCCAAGGGATCAATTCGTCTAGAAACTATTTGTTGAAGCTGTGTTATCAATTGTGATGCAATAACGATAGCATCTTTTGTTTCGTGAGGGTACGCGCCATGACCACCTTCACCTTGAATGGTGATTTCAAACCGATCGGCACCTGCCATGAAGACATTTTTGGATGTTTGCATAACACCTAATGGAGTAGTTGCCCAAAGGTGTGTGCCAAATACTGCGTCTACATGATCCAGTGCACCTGATTCAACAATTGGCTTTGCACCACCTGGAGCATATTCCTCGGCATGCTGGTGTACAAATTCAATTGTACCGGGTAGATCCTCTTGAAATGACTTCATTGTTTTAGCAAGCATAAGTAATGTTGCCGTGTGCCCGTCATGTCCGCAAGCATGCATAACCCCATCTACTTTTGATTTATATGGAACGTCTTTTTCGTCCTGAATTGGTAATGCGTCAAAGTCAGCTCTAAGCGCTACCGTTTTTCCAGGCTTACCCCCTTTTAGTGTAGCAATAACCCCGTTGCCACCAATTTTTGCTTGATAGGGAATTTGAAGCTCTTCGTAAAAATCAGCGATATACTTGGCTGTCTTTACTTCTTTAAAGGAAACTTCAGGATATTGATGTAAATATCTGCGGGTTTCCACCATTTCAGGAAATAATGAGTCAATTTTATGATGAATATCTTTAAGCAAAAGTAGGACCTCCTCGAATTAAATTTCATACTATTATAACATTTATTCCAATGCATTAAAAAGGATGACTTTCAATAGTCATCCTTTTTAAGTAGATTGGATAGTATAAAACTTTCTTATCTACATAAGTGTAACTAAGGCTTTCACTATTAAGGCTTGGTGATAAGCCTTAGTTTTCTAAAAGGGGGGCACATATATTGTTTGTGTTTAAGCTAGTCTTGGATCTTCTAGTAGGCGTTCTATCTCTTCTTTATGATGTGTTTCATCCGCTATTAAGTCTTCAAGTTTAACAACAAGCTCTGTATAACCTAATGACTCTGCTTGTTTTTTTCGTTTTTCATAACGCTCGATCGTATCTGTTTCAGATTTCTTTGTTGCTTCGAGCAAGTCTTTAACATCTGTTGGTTGTGGAACTTCAGCTGCTTTTGTTGTTGGTGTACCACCTAATGATTTCACTTTTTCGGATAGGTACAAAGCGTGACCTAATTCGTCCTGAATTTCACTTTCGAAAAAGGGTTTTAACGCAGCTCGGTACAAACCTGTAACAACAGATGCGCTGTACGTATACTGAATTGCTGCTCCATATTCGTGTGCTAAGTCTTCGTTTAGACCATCAATTAATTCTTGTAATTCGTTATTCATTATTGTATCCCAACCTTTCCCCTAATAGATATAACAAAAGCTAGAAGTGCCTTGAAAGACACAACAAGCATAAGAGAATCGTGTAGTGTGGATGCCTTTACCCAAGTCGAACTACGTATGTTTCGGGTGTCTAGGCGCTGAAGCTGAAAGTAGCTCACACAATTCATAAATTAACCCATACTCCAAAATTTAGTTTCTTAGGCAAGCACGTAGATACTTTTCCCATTATTTGTTTTTTTAAAACACTTTTTACGGTAATATTTACGAATAGAGACCTTTTCTGAGAAATTAAAATAGTATGTAAATGTTTATAGATGGAAGGGAGTTATACCAAAATGTTACCTAAACGCCTTTATATTATTTTATTCTTACTTATTCTTGTGTTAGCAACAATAGGTGTTTGGATTGTGAAAATTGTAAGAGGAGATGTCCCATATGTGGATCAGTGGACGAGATCCCTTGTTGATACGTTTCCAGAAACACCTACATATACATTTTTCCGAACCTTAACCAACCTGGGATCCGAACCTTTCATGTATCCCTTTACAATCATCGTTGCTATTCTTTTATGGTGGTTATTCCGGGACTGGCTCCCAGCATTATTTTTTGCAGGTGGAACATTAGTAAGTCATTTATTTAATAAATTAATTAAGGTTCTTGTCGACAGAGATAGGCCATCTATTTTAGTTGATGCGAATGCAGAAGGACATAGTTTTCCATCTGGTCACGCTATGATTACACTAGTTTGTTATGGTTTATTAGCCTATTTTATAACGAAGAAAATTAAGTCTAAGAAAGCAATAATGGTAGTACAGGTTTTCTTTGCACTACTAATTTTTCTAATAGGTATTAGTCGATATGTCATAAATGTACACTACTTAACGGACATAGTAGCGGGCTTTATGATTGGCTTTCTATGTCTGCTTGGCTTTATTTATTTGTATGAATGGATCCAAAAGCGAAAAGCTCAGTCTTAGGGCTGAGATCAAAGTGTTCTGAAGACGGTTTCTCCTCAATTCGAAAAAAACTACGCTATAAGTAAGCTAAAATGGAGGGGGATTTTTAATGGGAACAGTCGTCAGTGATAAGCAACAGGTAAAACTACCTGTATTTAAAAAGCGAAATTTTGTACTTTTGTTTATTAGTGCCTTATTTTCATCTCCAGGATACTTTGTATATCTAATTGGTGCAGAGTGGCTTATGCTATCATTAACGGATAATCGCTTTTACTTCGGGATGTTATTTCTTGCGGCATCCATACCGAGGTTATTGTTGTTAACAACTGGTGGATTAGTAGCAGATCGCTTTAACAAACGAACGATACTATTTTTCTCCGATTTATCACGAGCTCTGTTGATTTTGGCTTTAATTATCTTTATTATGACGGATTCTATATAGCTGGTTTGTTTGGAATTTCGGATGCATTTAGCTATCCTGCACTTAATTCGTTAACACCTATTCTTTTAAATGAGGATCAATTGCAACGAGGGAATTCATTTATTCAAATGACAACACAAATCAGTCCCATATTTGGGCCAGCACTTGGTGGAACATTAATAGCTCTTTTAGGTAGGGAGTTTTTACAGTAGCTTTGTTCATGCTGATCATTGCTTCAGTTGCAGTATGGTTCATTAAATTGCAGGAAAAGCCAGAGGAAACGGAGAATCATTCTCCTTGGGAAGATTTAAAAGAAGGACTTCAATATGCACGAAAAAATGAAGTAGTCATTTCTATTGTTATGATGGCATTATTTTTAAACTTCTTCTTTTCAGGTTCATTTTCAATCGGAATGCCAATTATAGTAAAGGATATCTTTCAAGGTAGTGCAGTTAGTTTAGCGATTATTCAAATGTCAATGGGCATAGGAGCACTTATTGGTGCAATTGTATTAGCTTCGATTAAGCTAAAAAGGCCTGGTGTTGTCATGATTGGAAGTCTCATTGTCTTAGCTATCCTTTACACAGCAACAGGATTTTCCGTTCATTTAATGATAACAGCAGGACTTGTAGCTATTATGGCATTGATGACTCAGTTAGTTAACATTCCTTTAATCACCATGCTTCAACAAACAACTGAAAAGCGAATGCTCGGACGGATGATGAGCTTTTTGATGACTGTTTCTACAGGTCTAATACCAGTTTCATATGTTGCTACATCCTTCTTAATAGCAGCAGGTATTGGAATACAGACTATAATTATCGTAAGTGGTGTGAATGTTACATTACTTGCTGGGTATAACCTAAAAAATAAAAAAATTCTTTCATTCCGATAGATGGGGGGGACGAAAATGATGAAAAATGGTTTTGTTAGCTATTTATTTGCAACCATTTTAATTGTGCTCGGTGCAGTGTTAGTTTTAGACAATATTGGTGTAACAACGTTTAACATAGAAAATGCTTGGCTTTATATTTATCCCATTCTTTTTATTGTATTTGGTATAAAGTGGATGGTCGATAAAATAAGGTATAAAGGTGGAAGTTGGGTTCTTGGGTCATTTTTCTTTATATTCGGTACGTTAATTATGCTTGGTCGTTTTGATGTAATCGAGTTTGCCTTTAAAGATATCTTTAAACTATGGCCACTATTAATTGTATATTTTGGTTTTCTGTTTATTAGCCATTCAAATGGTAAGAAAAAAATTTATGTGGATACCGGAAACAATAAGTCAAAAAAATCTTATACTGGTGGATCATCTTTTTCAGTAGGAAATCATGAATTCAATCAACCGAACTGGAAAGTGGAACCGATGAATTTAAATAATTTAGCTGGAGATTTTTATTTTGACTTTTCCAAAGCGTTCATACCTGAAAAAGAAATACCGATTACGATTAGTGCACTAGCTGGGGATGTTCACATATTAATACCAGAGAATGTTGATTTTCGAGTAAATGCATCCGTAAAAGCAGGTGATATTGTTGTAGCTGGTCGGAATGTCGATGGCATAAACCGATCCCTTAGGTTTAAAACAAACGAATATGAAACTGCAGTAAGAAAACTAGATTTTACGTTAAAACTAAAAGCTGGATCTATCCGAGTAGATTATGTGTAAGGGGGAAAGGTTCTATGCTGAAACGTCTTAGCAGTATCCGTTATAGCTATATTCGCTCCCATTTGCATGGTGTATTTTTAACAACGCTCACATTGTTATCCATATTATTATCCATATACGTTCTAATTGCTCCAAATTGGCTAAATGCGGTTAGTATTTTTGTCTTTATTTTATTTTATGTAATGTTGGCAGTGGTGATTTCTATATATGCTGGGTTCAAGTCAAGTGGAGAACTTAAAGAACGTCTAGATTATCTTTCCGTTCTAATCACACAATTTTCCAACGGAAACTATCATTCTCGAATCTATTTCAATGAAGATGATGAAATTACAAGGATTGCTAATGAATTGAATAAATTAGGTGAAAGACTGCAGGATCAAGTAAAGTCTTTACAGCGTATGGCTGATGAAAAAGCGGATTTTGCAAAGTCAGCACATAAAGCAGCAACGATAGAAGAACGACAACGTCTGGCACGTGACCTTCATGATGCGGTTAGTCAACAGCTATTTGCGTTAACCATGATGTCTGAATCAGCATTAAGGCAATTTGATAAAAATCCTGATGTTGCAAAAGATCAGTTAAAGGATGTAGCAAACAGTGCCTTACAAGCACAAACTGAAATGCGTGCGCTCTTACTACATTTACGCCCTGTTCACTTATCTGGAGAGCCATTGCCAATTGGGATTAGGAAGTTAGTCGAGGAGCTTAAGCAAAAAAGCACATTGGATTTTACAGTTGTGATTGATGAGAAGTTATCCATAACTGAAACAACGGAGGAGCATGTATTTCGAATTATCCAGGAATCCTTTTCGAATACATTACGTCATGCAGCTGCTACGGAAGTGAAATTGGAAATCTCTTTACGTTCTAATGAGTTATTTATTTTTATAAGTGACAATGGAAAAGGGTTTAATGTAGATGAAGACACAAGCCGCAAGACTTCATACGGACTAAAAACGATGAAAGAACGAAGCGAAGAATTAGGTGGAACATTTAAAATCCGTTCCATCCAAGGAGAAGGAACAAACATTGAAATCCGAATTCCTTGTTAAGGGGTAGAATGTATATAATGATAGCGATGTAAATCTGAATATAAAAATAGCCATGTCCAGTTTCATCGCCCAACGATTAGTGGACTTCCCTCGACTTCGTACGATAAGTCAACATCGATTCGCTATCGCTTATCGTGTTTCCTTCATATCCTACTTCTCAGTCTAGTCCATACGTCGTTAAACGGGCGTTTACACTTTTAGATCAAGGAGGAAGTATATGATACGGGTAGTTGTGGTGGATGATCACGAGGTGGTACGTAAAGGTATTGTTGCGTATTTACAAACGGAGGATGACATAGAAGTTTTAGGAGAGGCATCCAGTGGTAACAAAGGTGCTGCAATGATTTTGAATATGAAACCAGATGTCGTATTAATGGATTTAATGATGGAAAATGGGAATGGAATTGAGGCAACAAAGGTAGTGATGAAGGAATTACCAGATTGCAAAATTATTATTCTAACAAGCTATTACGATGACAAGCAGGTATTTCCAGCAATCGAGGCAGGGGCATTTAGCTATATGTTAAAGACATCCTCCGCCAAAGAAATTGCACAAGCAGTTAAAAATCCGGGGTTGGGGAAAATGTTATCGAACCAAAAGTGGCAGGTAAAATAATGACTAGTTTCCGTACAGAGCCTAAAAAGGCACATGAACATCTGACAGAACGTGAACTAGAAGTGCTATTATGTATTGGTAACGGGATGACAAACCAAGAAATAGGAGAAGAACTTTTTATTGGAATTAAAACCGTTAAAACACATGTAAGTAATATTTTATCAAAATTAGAAGTGCATGATCGTACACAGGCTGCTGTTTACGTACATCGGAATCAATTGCTAAAACAAGAGGAATAAGCTGTGAAGATTCAATTTGAAACATTCCTTTTGTGTTTAATAGATTCTATTTGTATAATACGAATGTAGACAAGTAAGAGAGGAATACGATTATATGACAAAAGCGAGTACAAATACGCAAGAAAACCTATTATTATTTATCTGGGCACAATCTTTTGTTGCTCTACTAGGTAGTTTGTTTTTCTCAGAAGTAATGGGTTATATACCATGTGAACTTTGCTGGATTCAACGGATCTTCATGTATCCATTAGTTGTTATTTACGGGGTGGCAGCCATCAAAAAAGATGTTTCTATAGCGTTGCCTGGGTTAATATTAAGTGGAATTGGTATGCTCGTATCTATTTATCATTATTTAATTCAGAAAGTACCTGTATTCCAAGAAGCAGGTGATGCTTGCGGACTTGTTCCATGCAATGCTGCATACGTGAACTACTTCGGTTTTATCACCATTCCGTTTTTGGCAGGAATCGCTTTTATCACTATTTTTGTACTTCATCTCATTTTATGGAAACAGCAGAGGGGGAAATAGTCTATGCAAAAGAAAATGCTTATTATTATCGGTGCAATCGTTGTTTTATTTGGCGCACTATACTTTGTAATTGATTATAAAAACAACCAGGCACTTGATAATAATGATAATCCATATGGTAAAGATAATCTGAATCAAGCGACAATTGATCAACTCGATGATCCAGATTATGGTAATCAAATAGTGCCAGAAGAATTAAACGAGGAAATCGATAGTGGCGATCCTGTAACCGTATATTTCTATGATCCAACATGTCCTCATTGTCAGGCAACCACACCAGATCTTGTACCATTAACCGAGGATTTAGGTATTGATATGAAAAAGTACAATCTATTGGAGTTCACGAATAACTATGGGATCGAATCTACACCAACACTTGTTCATTATGAAGAAGGAAAAGAAGTAGCCCGAATCATTGGCCAACGTACTGACGAAGAGTTTACAGCATTTTTTAATAAATTCGTATTGAATTAATTAATATAATAGGCTGTTTTACACGCATTGTTGTTATATGGCTGTTTTTGTAAAGTTTGTTTCTTTTGAGAGAATAGATATATACTGCGACGTAACTTGATGTGACGGTTAACCTACCGCTGCGGAAATACACTTCGCTTTCACCCATCCGGGTACAAGTGCGACATCTGCTTCGTTTCACTGCGCAGTGTCTTCTACCCGTGGGCGGCTGATGAGCCTCCTCGAGCTAACGCTCTCTGGGGTCTCAGGCTAGGCCTCTGCTCCCACAGGATAAGGAAAGCTACATAGCTAGACATCGCACGCAGAAAATCGGTTTGTATTTTCAAGGAGTCTACGTGTATTTCCTCCGCTGTTATTTCCGTTACTGTCGTGGGATTGTATTAGTATTAATAAAACATCATACCAGTCAGGGTGAGCGGAGGGCGGTGACTCCTGCGGGAACAGCACGTGTCCGAAGACCCCGCAGAGTGGTTTTCTCGAGGAGGCTGAGGCCGTGCCCGCGGAAAGCATCCGCCCGTAGCGATCCCAGACGGCAGCAATAGCGAGCGTTCTTAGAAATAAGCCTAAGTTACGTCGCATTTTACATCAACTATGAAGATATAAAAAGCTAACTAGATTTGCTAGTTAGCTTTTTTGGTTAGATAGAACTCGGGTGCTAAATTTTATCCGGGTCAAACATATGGTAGCTCGTCACAAAGGGTCTGTCAGCAAAATAAGCAGGCGGCTTTGTATCTTGATTTTTGTGTGTCTCTTTGAATTTCTTAGAATTTTTCCAGTTATCAAAGTCCCCTTCAGTTCGCCACTGGGTTAAGACAACATACGTGTTTCCTTTTTTCGGTCGCAGTAGTCTAAATGCTTGGAATCCGGGCATTCCATCTACTTCCTTTTCTCGTTGTTTGAACTTTGATTCGAACATGGCTTTTCCATCATCCGTTACTGGAATGTTATTCATCACGACATATCCTTTTTCTTGTAAAGTTCCGCTTTGACTTAATACTTCATACGCTCTTCCAGCTGAAAATACTTTTTTCTTATGGTCTTCATAGTAAGCTAGTGTACTAGTACCACTATTCATTAGAAAGAAATCGATTGTTGGATACTTATCATTCAACTTTTGTAAAAAATCAAGTGTTCCATTTGTCATGAATGCATTCATGTTTTTACCCCTTTCTTACCAAGTCATCATACCTTCATTATAGATTCAATAACCAGTAATGGCCAATTTAAAATAAGTATTAAGTAATAAAATATATTACTTTTTAAATGTAGATAACTGTCGTATAATGTACACGGTGGTTGTATGAAACAATCATGTACAGAGGTGAATAAATGAGTAGAAAGAAAAACAAGATGAAGAAGCAGCGATTTTCTTTTACAGGTAAAATAAAATGGTTGTTATTAAGTCTGGGGTTTATTGTTATCTTTGGATTACTAGGTTATACCTTTATTTTATTCGGAGGGTATCTCATTGTAGACGAAGAAGATTTAATTTTGGATGCAGCTACAACAATTGAAACAACAGATGGAACCGTTATTGGAAGTTTATATCATGAAAATCGTACACCAGTTGAACTTGGTCAGGTTCCTGAACATGTACAAGATGCCTTTGTCTCAATTGAAGATAGGCGATTTTATGATCATGCAGGTGTTGATTTTCAATCTGTAGTGCGTGCTGTATATAAGGATATTATTGCAATGGATAAGGTAGAAGGGGCTAGCACGATAACCCAACAGCTTTCCAAAAACTTATTTTTACACAATGATAAAACGTGGATGCGTAAAACGAAAGAAGTAATGGCAGCGACCTATTTAGAACGTCAGTATTCAAAAGATGCGATATTGGAATTATATATAAATGAAATTTATTTTGGAAATGGTATTTATGGAGTAGAAAATGCATCTCAACGTTTTTTCTCAAAATCAGTTACGGACTTAAAACTACATGAAGGCGCCCTAATAGCAGGACTTGCTCAAGCCCCAAATGGCTACTCGCCAATTGAACATCCTGAGCGGGCATTAAACAGAAGAAATATTGTATTACAATCGATGGAAAATGCTGGTGTTATTTCAGCTGAAACCCGTATTCAAGAGCAAGGTAAAACGTTAGGGCTGGATGTATTGGAAAGAGAAGCAAACCCGTGGGTGGAAAGTTACATTGATTTAGTGATGAAAGAGGCATCCGATGAGTTTCAGCTATCTATAGATGAATTAAAACGTGGCGGCTATCAAATTGTTGTTAATATGGACGAAATGGCACAACAGATTGCCTATGAAAAGTTTAATAATGAGGAATATTTCCCAGGCAATACAGAGGGGGCACAAGGTGCTTTCGTTATGATGGATCAACAAACCGGTAAGATTGTTGCAGCTATTGGAGGAAGAGAGTATAAACTTGGTGATTTTAATCGCGTAACTGCAAATCGCCAACCAGGATCTATTATGAAACCATTAGCAGTTTATGGTCCGGCAATGATGAAAGAAGATTACGAACCTTACTCGTTAATACGTGATCAAATGATGGACATTGAAGGCTATACAGCCACCAATTATGATGACCAATACGACGGTGCAGTAACGATATATGATGCACTTGTTGAATCCAAAAATGCTGCGGCAGTATGGTTATTAGATGAGATTGGGATTTCTTATACCAAGTCATATTTAGATAAAATGCAGCTCTTTGTACCTGATAATGGTTTAGCAATAGCGTTAGGAGGACTTTCAGAAGGGCTGTCACCACTGGATGTCATGACTGGATATCGAGCATTTGCCAATAATGGAGAAACAATTAACACCTTTACCATTGATCGTATATATAATCAGGAAAATGAAGTAGCTTTTCAGTCAGAAGCTAACACGACAGAAGTATTCAGCCCTCAGGTCGCTTGGGATATGACAGAAATGCTAGTACGTACGGTGAATGAGGGAACAGCAACATCAGGTGACTATTCAAAAGCATTAGCAGGTAAAACGGGAACGACAGAGCATCCGTTTGTTAATGGTAAAACAAAAGATGCCTGGTTTGTCGGGTATACGCCACAATACGTAAGTGCTATGTGGATGGGGTATGATAAATCAGATCGGGAACATTACCTTAATGGTGGAAGCGAATACCCAACAAGGCTAACGAAAGCAATTCTTAGTGAAATGGATAAACAAAAACCGTTGGATGCGGCCTTTGAAAAGCCGGTAAATGTACAAGAACTACCCGAACCAATCGAACTTCCCGATGTGACAGTAGCTGAGGCACAATACACGTTTGGTGGTTTTTCCTTCTTAAAAGGAAAGTTAACGTGGACCGGAGCCGAAGAGGAACGGGTTGTTTACCATATCTATAAAGATAAACCTGGAGTAGATGAACGAGTTGGAACAGTTGAAGGTGAAACAGTGTTTATAATCGATAACGTAAACGTACTTAAAACCGAAAAATATTATGTGGTTCCTTACGATCCTTTAACAAAATTAGAAGGTAAGAAATCAAACACTGTCGAATTGTCCCTATAAATGGTACAAATTAATGACAATGTAGGTGGTTTAGTGTACATGATTAATGGAAATCGATATAGTTAGACTAGGTTTAAGTAGGTAAAAAGGGTGAGAAAAATGTCAAAACAAATCAATGATACGATTTTGAAGGCGTACAAAGGTGAAAAAACGGATTATACACCGGCATGGTTTATGCGCCAAGCAGGAAGGTCCCAAGCAGAATATCGGGAGTTAAAAAAGAAATATTCTTTATTTGAAATTACACATCAGCCTGAACTATGCGCGTACGTGACACGTTTACCTGTCGAGCATTATGGTGTTGATGCGGCAATTCTGTATAAAGATATCATGTCCCCACTTCCTTCACTTGGAGTGGATGTTGAAATTAAATCAGGTATCGGTCCGGTAATTCATAATCCAATCACAAACTTTCAGGATGTAGAAAAATTAGGAATGATTAATCCAAAAGCAGATGTTCCATATGTGTTAGAGACGATTCGTATTTTAGCAGAGGAACAGCTTGATGTACCATTAATCGGATTTAGTGGAGCGCCATTTACATTGGCAAGTTATATGATTGAAGGCGGACCATCCAAAAACTATGCTAAAACAAAGGCATTTATGTATAGTCAGCCTGAAGTATGGTTTGCATTAATGGACAAGCTTGCTGATATGACGATTACGTATGTAAAAGCGCAGGTTGAAGCTGGAGCACGGGCCATTCAAATTTTTGATTCATGGGTAGGAGCTCTTAACGCTGAAGATTATCGTGTGTTTATTAAGCCTGTTATGAATCGGATATTTTCTGAATTGCAGGATGAAGATGTGCCATTAATTATGTTTGGTGTAGGCGCTCGCCACCTGTTACTTGAATGGAATGATTTACCAGTCGATGTTATTGGTTTGGACTGGCGTACGTCTATAACGGAAGCGCGAGAGATGGGCGTTACAAAAGTCTTACAAGGAAATCTGGATCCGGCGATTTTAATATCGGATTGGAAGACGATTGAAACGAAAACAAAATTAATTTTAGATGAAGCGATGGAACAAAAGAGTCATGTGTTTAACTTAGGACATGGTGTGACACCAGATATTAACCCAGAGACGTTGAAAAAACTAACGGAGTTAATCCATACTTATTCTAAATAATAATTTATAGCATAGTAGGGGTGTTGGAAATGGGAACAAAAACAATTGGATTACTTGTGATGGCGTATGGTACTCCGTATAAAGAAGAAGATATTGAACGGTATTATACACACATTCGTCACGGAAGAAAGCCAGCTGAAGATGCATTACAAGATTTAAAAGACCGTTATAAAGCAATTGGTGGTATTTCACCACTAGCAAAAATTACTGAGCAACAAACAAAAGCAATAGAGGATACCCTTAATGCTTCACAGGATGAATATGAATTTAAAGCATATATTGGTTTGAAGCATATTGAACCTTTCATAGAGGATGCCGTTGAACAAATGGCAAAGGATGGTGTTGAAAAGGCTATATCACTTGTGCTTGCGCCGCATTACTCTACGTTCAGTGTAAAATCATATAATCAGCGAGCAATTGATGAAGCCGAGAAATTTGGTGTAACGTCCATTTCTTCTGTTGAAAGTTGGTACGATGAACCAGGCTTTGTTCAATTTTGGGCAGATCAAATCAATGACGTTTATGGACAAATGTCTGCTGAAGAACGTGAAGAGGCGGTACTAGTTGTTTCTGCGCATAGTTTACCAGAGAAAATTCTGCAAGATGGTGACCCATATCCAAAACAATTGGAAGAGACCGCAAGACTTATCTCAGAAAAAACAGGGATTGAGAATTATGAACTTGGCTGGCAAAGTGAAGGAAATACACCAGACCCTTGGCTTGGTCCGGATGTACAGGACTTAACACGTGATTTATTTGAACAGAAAGGCTACCGTACATTCGTCTATGCTCCTGTAGGGTTTATTGCGGATCACTTAGAGGTTTTATTCGATAATGACTATGAATGTAAAGTTGTTTGTGATGAAATTGGTGCAAACTACTACCGTCCTGAAATGCCAAATGTACATCCACAATTTATCGATACTCTAGCTAACGTCGTATTAGAAAAAGTGCGTGAATCGTAATGAGCGAAACAAAGAAAATCGTAATAGTGGGTGGCGGAATAACAGGTTTATCTGCTGCATTCTACTTACAAAAGGAAATAAAAGAAAAGCAATTAGACTACGAAGTGAAACTAGTTGAAGCAGGGGATCGCTTAGGTGGTAAAATTCAAACAAAGAGAAAAGATGGATTTACCATAGAACAAGGACCTGATTCCTTTTTAGCTAGAAAAAAGCCTGCTGTTAAGCTTATCGAAGAACTAGGGATGAGTGATCAGTTAGTTCGAAATGGAACAGGTCAATCCTATATTTTAGTCGATAATAAACTTCATAAAATGCCTAGTGGAGCTTTTATGGGAATTCCAACACGAGTCCGACCATTCTTATTCTCTGGAATCTTTTCACCAAAGGGTAAATTGCGTGCAGGGTTTGACTTTATTCTGCCAAAAGGAAAAGAAGTAAGCGATCAGTCACTTGGTGTTTTTTTTCGTCATCGTTTTGGTAATGAATTGGTTGAGAACTTAATCGAGCCATTGTTATCGGGTATTTATGCAGGTGATATTGATGATATGAGTTTAATGGCAACATTCCCTAATTTCTATCATGTGGAACAGGAGCATCGAAGTCTTATTAAAGGACTGCAAAAAACGATGCCTAAACCAAAGAAGTCTACTGGTAAAAAACCAGGAATGTTCTACTCGTTAACTAATGGGTTGGAATCAATAGTTGAACAAATCGAGAACCAACTTGATGAAGGTATCGTGTCGTTAAACACTGCAGTAGATCATATAGAAAAGAAAGAGCATGGCTACCATCTGCTTTTGAGTAATGGAGAGGCATATAAAGCAGACGCTGTTATTATGGCGACTCCACACTATACATTGTCGAAAATGTTTAGCCAATATGACTTTTTCGATACATTTAAAGATGTGCCAGCCACATCGGTTGCTAATGTAGCAATGGCTTTTGATAAATCAGCCATTACCAAAGATATTGATGGAACAGGTTTTGTTGTATCCAGAAATAGTGACTTTCGGATAACGGCATGTACGTGGACACACAAGAAGTGGCCAGCATCAACCCCTAATGGAAAAGCACTACTGCGCTGCTATATCGGTAGACCAAGTGATCAATCTGTTGTTGATTTATCGGATGAGGAAATAAAGGAGATCGTTTTAACCGATTTAAATAAAACCATGAATATCACACAAGCACCAGAATTTAGTGTTATTACGCGATGGAAAAACGCAATGCCACAATACACGGTTGGACATAAAGAGCGCATTAAGAAGGTACGTAATGAAGCAAACAAACAGATACCTGGAGTGTTTCTAACAGGTAGTTCATATGAAGGTATAGGTGTACCAGACTGTATTGATCAAGGTGAAAAAGCGGTCTTAGATGTACTAGAATTTTTAGAAGCTTAATAATGGACTGGATTTGAACGATTTATCGTTTGAATCCAGTCTTTTTTGGTAGATAGGAAATTATAAAAATAGGAGCCTGTAGCTAATTTATTAACTATTTAAGCCACGTCCAGCTCCAGCGCCTAGACACTATTGGACTTCCTGCTCCTTCTTGCGATAAGTCAACATCGATTCGCTTAGCTAAGGAAGATCGACTAACTTCAGCGCGGCAACGTCGCCCCACCCGCGATACGCGGGCGCAGTCCATACATCGCTAAATGGGCGCTTGTGCTTTTGTTCCTGGCTCTATAATATTTGTTGGGTTATTCATATTTACAATCGAATGGACTTCTTAAAAAGAGTCATCGGAAAAATATTTATTTAACGTACTTCCGAAAGAAGTCTCCCTCTTCAAGTGTGTGAAGGACGTAGCCCAACGGTAAGGGG